>NZ_JBFTOX010000002.1:0-248624 GCF_056398185.1 Cupriavidus sp. 05L310 | reverse complement strand
TTTTACTTCAGTTCGCCGCGCCTTTCGCGCCGCCAACCACCCTGCCAACCCCGCAACCCTTGTCCCGCCTGCTTTGCAGCGCGGTAGTTGTGTTGCGAGGGGGCGAATCTTAAGGGAGCCCCTCGGCCATGGCAAGCGTTTTCTGAAATTTCTTCAGAGCGGTTTGTGACGCTGTGATGAAGCCGGCTGCCGAGCCCCGGCGCAGGGCAGCTTCCGCGTGGCTGCAATCTATTAGAATCAACGGATGCCTGACCTCTCCATCTACCAGCCCTCGCGCCAGCCGGCCAACACGCCCCGGCACCTGGATGCGCAAGCGCTGGCCGACGCACTCTCCCGCCCCATCGTCTTTGTCGACCTGGAAACAACCGGCGCCGACGCCACCCGGGACCGCATCACCGAGATCGGCGTGGTGGAAGTGGGGCCGGACGGTATTGTCGAATGGGATACCCTGGTCGATCCCGGGATCGGCATCCCACCCTTCATCCAGCGACTGACCGGTATCACCGACGCCATGGTGCGCGGCAAGCCAAGCTTCGAGTCGCTGGCGGAGAGCCTGGCGGAGCGGCTGCAGGGCAAGCTCTTCGTCGCCCATAACGCACGCTTCGACTATGGCTTTCTCAAGAATGAATTCCGCCGCGTTGGCGTGACGTTCCGCGCCGATGTATTGTGCACCGTGCGCCTCTCGCGCTCGCTGTTTCCCTCGGTGGCGCGGCATGGCCTGGATGCCTTGATCGCCCGGTTCGAATTGCAGCCCAAGGGCCGGCACCGGGCCCTGGCCGATGCCGAACTGCTGTGGCAGTTCTGGCAGAAGATCCACGAGCTCTATACGGTCGATCTGGTCGAATCGGCGGTGCGGTCCCTGGTCAAGCGCGCAAGCCTGCCCGCCGGCCTGGAGGAAACCGCCCTGGATGACGTGCCCGATACCGCCGGTGTGTATCTCTTCTACGGCGACCAGGATATGCCTCTCTATATAGGGAAGAGCATCCACCTGCGCCAGCGCATTGGCGCGCACTTTTCCGGCGATCATCGCGCCGCCCTGGAAATGCGGCTGGCGCGCGCCGTGCGCCGGGTGGAGTGGCGGGAGACCGGTGGCGAAGCGGGAGCGCTGCTGCTGGAAGCGCACCTGATCAAGACGCTGCAACCACTGCACAACCAGAAGCTGCGGCAGACTGCAGGGTTGTTTTCCTGGGAACTGGCGCCCGGGCTGAGCGCGCCTATGCTGCGCTCGGATCGCGACACGGATTTCAGCCGCCACCCTAACTTATATGGCGCCTTTCCCAGCCGGGCGAGCGCCGAGGCGCGCCTGGCCGAACTGGCGCAAGCCCATCAGCTTTGCCAAGCCGCGCTCGCCCTGGAAAAGACGGTGCGGCGGGGCCTGCCCTGCTTCGCCCGCCAGCTGCACCGTTGCCTGGGGGCATGCACGGGCGACGAATCGCTGGCGTCGCACCGCGAGCGTGCCGTGACGGCCCTGGCGGACCTGTCGCTGCGGCCCTGGCCTTTCGCGGGTGCCGTGGCATGGCGCGAGCAGGATGGCGCCAAGGCGTGGTGGCATGTGCTCGAGGACTGGTGCTACCTGGGCACCGTGTCCACGCTGGATGAAGCAGCCGGCCTGTTGTGCGCGCCCGCACGCTTCGACCCGGACACCTACCAGATCCTGGCGCCCAGGCTGGCGGCTTTGCTGGCCAGCGCCGTGCCGCTGGAACACGTCCGGCAATTCGAGCTTCAGGCGCCCTCGATGCCGCGGCGCGAAACGCAGCGGACAGCCCCCGTATCCCCAACCGGCACACGCCGGCGCCGGCCATCCAGCCCGGACCAGCAAACCCTGTCCTTCTTCGAGCACTAGTAGTACCCCAAGGCGGAGCGAGACCATGGCCAAGCAAAGCGACTATCTCAGCCTCGGCATCGATATCGATCTGCCTGCCGCCACCGTCTTTGCCTTCCTTGCGGTCCCCGAGAACTATCCCCGCTGGGCCAGCGGGCTAGGGGAGCTGTCGCAGCAGGCGGATGGCACCTGGTCAACGCTCACGCCCCAAGGCCCGATGCAGGTCCGGTTCACGCCCCCCAACCCCTATGGCGTCGCCGACCACTATGTGCAGCCGGCGCAGGGCGAGGAAATCTATATCCCGATGCGCGTGATCGCCAATGGCGACGGGGCCACCCTGCTGTTTACCTTGTTGCGCAGTCCGGGCGTCAGCGATGCCCAACTGCAAGCGGACGCGGAGTGGGTCCGGCGCGACCTTGCCGCATTGAAGGCGTTGCTCGAACAGCGGTAGTGCTCCTGGCCGGCTATCCTCAAACCGCTCAAGCCAAAACGGTATACCAAAATCGCAAAAGACGCGCCCTATCAAGGTGCGCATCCTCCGCGCGGACTCGCTTTCCAACGCCGAATTTGTGCCGCTTCCTGTTGCATTGCACCAGAAAGCGGCGGTTCGCGGCGGTCTGAATATTTGCCTTGCCCTCTGCAAATCAATGAATATAGTATACCGAATTCGCGGAATCCCGACAGCCCGCAATCCCGTGCCTCGTTGGCAAGGGACCCCACAAAACGGAGCGCCAGCGTGACGCGGCAAGATATTCCAACGACCGATGTCCAGCAGCCAGAAGGGTGTTTCCTGCCCTTGTGGGAAGCCGCCGAGCTACTGGCCAAAGGCCATGCCAGCGCGCAAGACCTGGTGAACTGGTGCGAAGCCGCCTATACCGCCTCGCACCACGAGATCAACGCCATCATCCTGGCGGATTTCCCCAACGCCCGCGCCGCGGCCAAGGCCAGCGACGAACGCCGCCGTCGTGGATCGCCGCTTGGCGATCTGGACGGCATCCCCTTCTCCATCAAGGAGTCCTTCGACGTAGCCGGCTGGCCCACCACATGCGGCAGCCCGGCCCAGCGCGGCAACATCGCGGCCAACGACTCCGCTGTCGTCGAGCGTTTGCGCGCGGCCGGCGCCGTACTGCTGGGCAAGACCAATGTGCCGATCGGGCTGCGCGACTGGCAAAGCTACAACGCCGTCTACGGCACCACCCGCAACCCGCATGATCCGGGCCGCACCCCTGGTGGCTCGTCCGGCGGCAGCGCCGCGGCGGTCTGCGCTGGCATGAGCTTCTTCGACGTGGGCTCCGACATCGGCTCCTCGCTGCGCAACCCGGCGCATTACTGCGGCGTGTTCTCCCACAAGAGCAGCCACGGGCTGGTGCCGCTACGCGGCCACGGCATCGGCCACGGCTATGGTGAGCAGGAGATCAACGTGGCGGGCCCGGTCGCGCGCAGTGCGCGGGATCTCGAACTGCTGCTGCACGCACTCGCGGGGCCGGACGGCAGCGACGCACTGGCCTATCGCCTGGCGTTGCCGCCCTGTGACAAGCACACGCTGGCCGACTTCCGCGTCGCCGTGCTATCCAGCCATCCGCTTTGCGAGGCCGACACGGAAGTCAGCGACGAGATCGAAAGGCTGGGACGCTGGCTGGAGAGCCAGGGCGCGCAGGTACGGTGGAATGCCCGCCCGGACTTCGATGCCGCAGCCCTGTGGCACGCCTATGTGCTGATGCTGCGGGCGACGACGTCGATCCATATGGATGACACCAGCTTCGACACCGCGCTGGCCCATGCCGCCGGCGCCGCGCCCGAAGACCATAGCTATGCGACGCTGCAATTCACGGGCGCCGGCATCCGGCATCGGCAATGGCTTCAACTGCAGCAGGCTCGGGCCACCTTCGCGCAGTCCTGGCAACGTTTCTTCGGCGAGGTGGACGTGCTGCTTTGTCCGGCCGCCGCCACCACGGCCTTTGCCCTGGACGAGGCGGGCGAGCCGTGGCAGCGCACGCTCCAGGTCAACGGCCGGGCGCAACCGCTCACCAGCCAGTTGTTCTGGGCCGGGCACTCCGGCCTGTGCGGCCTGCCCTCGACGGTGGCACCGGTCGGCCCGGGCCGCGGCGGCCTGCCGGTGGGGGTGCAGATCGTCGCCGGACGCTTCGCCGACCTGACCTCGCTGCGTTTTGCCCAGTTGCTCGAAGCAGCGGGTTTTGCCTTCCGGCCACCGCCGGTCCAGTCCCTCAAGGTGCCACGCGCCCCGGCGCGATAACAAAACCAACGCACCGCCCCCCAATTCGAAACGATTCGAAGGAGAGATCATGTTCGCCTGGTTCAAGGATTTATCGACAATGGAGCGCAAGGGCTTTTACGGCGCGTTCCTCGGTCATGCGGTCGACGTGTTCGACTTCATGATCTACTCCTTCCTGATTTCGACCCTGCTGACCCAGTGGGGCATGAGCAAGTCGACCGCCGGCGCCATCGTCACGTGGACCCTGGTGTCTTCGCTGGTGGGCGCCATCGGTGCGGGCATCCTGGCCGACCGCTACGGCCGGGTGCGTGTGCTGCGCTGGACCATCGTGGTGTTCGCCGTGGCCTGCTTCCTGTGCGGACTGGCCAGCACGCCCGAGCAGTTGCTGGTCTTCCGGATGCTGCAGGGCCTGGGCTTTGGTGGCGAATCCTCTCTGTGCATGGTGCTGGTGACGGAGATGATCCGCAACCCCGCGCACCGCGGCAAGTATTCCGGCTTCACCGCCAGCAGCTATTCCTTCGGCTGGGGCGCGGCGGCGATTGCCTACGCCATCACCTTCAGCCTGTTCCCGGCTGAAACCGCCTGGCGCGTCTGTTTCTTCCTGGGCATCCTGCCGGCGCTGGTGGTGATCTACCTGCGCCGCAACCTGGAAGAGCCGGAGGTCTTCATCAAGAGCCAGGCCGAACGCGCCGCGGGCGGTGCGGCCGATGCCCCTTCCGCATGGCAGCAACTGGCGCGCCTGGGCCGCCGGCCGTTGCTGGGCAAGACGCTGTTGTGCAGCCTGTTGTCGGGCGGCATGCTCGGCGCCTACTATGCGATTGCCACCTGGCTGCCAACGTTCCTCAAGACCGAGCGCGGGCTTTCCGTGTTTGGCACGAGTTCCTACCTAGCGATGACCATCTTTGGCTCCCTGGTGGGTTATGTGGCGGGCGCCTATGCCACCGACCGCTGGGGCCGCCGCCTGACCTACATCGCCTTTGCCGCGGGCGCCTTCGTCATGGCGCTGGTCTATATGGTGATCCCGGTTTCAAACACGTCGATGCTGTTCCTGGGTTTCCCGCTCGGCGTGCTGATGCAAGGCGTGTTCGCCGGCATCGGCGCCACCATCTCGGAGTCTTATCCCAACGACATCCGCGCCACGGGCTATGGGGTGTCATACAACATAGGGCGCGTGATCGGTTCGCTCTTCCCGCTGACGGTGGGATGGCTGAGCACCGGCCGTACCTCGCTGCCGCTGGCCATCGCCATCGTCGCCGGCGTGGGCTACATGATGGTGATGGGCGCCGCCTTGCTGCTGCCGGAAACCAGGGGCATGGATCTCGGCCAGGCCGGAGGCGGCGACAACCCGCACGAGCCGTCCGCGGACGCGGACAAGATCGTGCTGGCGCCTTCTGTGGGCAAACCCGCATAAGCGGCGCCGGGTTGCTTGCGGCGGGGCGGGGCGCTGGGATAGTCTGCGCAGAGGGGGTTGCCCCCTCTGGAGCCGCCATGTCCGCTGTCCGCCGTCTCGCCGCCTCTCCTCGTTTCCTGCTGACACCATTGGCCGCCATCGCCCTGGGCGGCTGCGCGAGCGTCGAAGAATCCGCCATGCAGCGCGTGCTGGCTTCCTGGAAGTCGGCGCCGATCGAGCAGGCCAAGGCCCAGTGGGGCCCCCCGCAGGCGGTGCAGGCCGTGCCGGGCGGCACCGCTTACCTGTGGACCGAGGAAGTGCCGCCGGCTCGCGCGCCGGGCAGCGGCCCGCGCGATGCGCGCGCGCCCACGTCGCCCGAACCATTGCAGACGCCAGGCCAGTGCCAGCGCCGCCTGATCGCCGGCCCCAACGGCATGGTCATTGGCGGCGACTGGTCAGGCAACGCCTGCTGCCTCACCACCATGGTCGGCCGCTGCGGCGCGCTGGTCAGGAACAGTACCGGCAGCTGAGCAGCGGCCGCGCGCGGCGCACACCGATCTGGTGCATGCATCGCACCGCGCATGACCCAACATGCACCATGGCTATCCGGCGGCGCCAGCCAGCATGTGCAGTCTCTTGCCGTGGGTGTTGGCACAGCTCTTGCTGAACAACCTGTCGAGTAGAAGCGGTTAACGCCGACGCGTTCCCCAAGCGGGCAAATGCGTACCGGCGTGGGACATTGCTCTCGCGACCATTTGGTCGCACGCCCAGTTGCCTCGCCAGGCGAGACATCCGGGCGTTTGGATCCGGTCACAAGGCCGGGACGAGAGAAAAGAGAGCGCCCACGATGTCCCTCATCCTCAAGCCCTTATTCCATTGCGCAGGCGCATTGCGCGGCAATCCCTCCGCTCGCGTTGCGCCAGCGCATGACCATGCGCGGCGCATGCTCGCCGGTGCCACACCGCCTGTTGCAGCCCTCGCCAGCATTTGCCCCACACCTGTCCGCCAAGGAGCCCCCATGAAGACGCCCTCCCCATTGCGCCGCCTGTTGATCGCCGGCGCTTGCGCCATGCTCACGTTCGCGGCCGTCCCCGCCACTGCGCTGGCCGCCGACAAGGTGACCTTCCTCACTTCCTGGTATGCCCAGGCCGAACACGGCGGCTTCTACCAGGCCGTGGCCAAGGGCATCTACAAGAAATACGACCTGGATGTCACCGTCCGCATGGGCGGTCCGCAGGTCAACGGCATGCAGATCCTCACCAGCGGGCAGGCCGATTTCCTGATGGGCTACGACTTGCAGGTGTTGAAGAGCGTGGAGCAAGGCGTGCCCGTGACCACCGTAGCAACCTCCTTCCAGACCGACCTGCAAGGCATGATGACCCATGAGGACGTCAAAAGCCTGGCAGACCTGAAAACCCGCACGGTGCTGGTTTCCACCTCCGGACGCACCACGTGGTGGCCGTGGCTCAAGGGCAAGTACAAGCTCGAAGAATCCCAGTCCCGCGTCTACACGTTCAATCTGCAGCCCTTCTTCGCCGACCCGCATTCGGCGCAGCAGGCCTATGCCTCGTCAGAGGTGTTCTCGGCCAGCAAGGCCGGCGCCAAGACGCGCTTCTTCCTGTTTGCCGACGATGGCTATCCGCCCTACGGCACCACCATTGTCACCATGCGGAAAACCGTCAAGGCGAAGCCGGACGTCGTTGCCCGCTTCGTCAAGGCGACCATGGAAGGCTGGAAAAGCTACCTCGCGGACCCTGCCCCTGCCAATGCGCTGATCAAGCAGGAGAACCCGAACATGAAGGACGACCAGCTCGCCTGGGGCGTGGACAAGCTCAAGGAGTACCGCATGGTGAGCGGCGGCGACGCGGCCCGCTACGGCATCGGCGTGATGACCGATGCGCGCTGGCAGAAGACGCGCGACTTCATGGTCGGCGCCGGCCTGCTCAAAGCCGATACCGACTGGAAGCAAGCCTACACCACGCAGTTCGTGAAGGACCTGAAGATCATGCCCTGATGCCCTGATGCCGTAACGCACTGCGCGGCACCGCTGTCCGAGATCAAAGATCACCCCCCCATACAAGGATTCTGCAATGCTGGTCACTCGACAACCCGTCCTGCGCCGCTTCTGGTACGCCCTGATGCCCATCGCCATGCTCGACGACGGCCCCAGGCCCTTCACACTGCTTGGCGAAAACCTGGTGCTGTGGAAAGGTGCCGACGGCAAGCCCGCTGCCCTGCAGGACCGTTGCTGCCACCGCACCGCCCGTCTCTCCAAGGGCTGGGTCAACGACCGTGGCGACATCGTCTGCGGTTACCACGGCTGGGAATACAACTGCGCCGGCGCCTGCGTGCGGATTCCGCAGGCGCCGGATAACGCCATCCCGTCAGGCGCGAAGGTGCAGGCCTATCACGCGCAGGAAAAGTATGGCTACGTGTGGGTGGCGCTGGAAGATCCGCTGCAGCCCATCCCCGATTTTCCCGAGGATGGCGATCCCGCTTACCGCCGCATCTTCCAGTTCTACGAGAAATGGAACACCAGCCCGCTGCGCGTGATGGAGAACGCCTTCGACAACTCGCACTTCAGCTTCGTGCACCGCGCCAACTTCGGCCTGTCCGAACAGCCCAAGCCCGAGAAGTACGACTTGCAGGCACGCGAATGGGGCTTCGAGGCCGAGACGCTGGTGCCGATCCGCAACATCGAGGCCGGCCACCGCGTTACCGGCACCACCGAGCCGATCACGCACCGGCATATGTTCAACCGCTGGGACCTGCCCTTCACGCGTCGCTTTGGTTGCATCTATCCGGCCAGCGGGCGCCACCACATCATCTACAACTGCGCCACGCCGATCGACGACAAGAGCGTGATGCTGTCGCAATGGCTGTACCGCAACGACAGCGAGGAAGACTGCTCGACCCAGGAACTGATCGACTGGGATGCGCCCATCGTCGGCGAGGACCGCGAGATCCTGGAAGCCACCGACTACGACGCCTGCGTCGACACGCGCCGCCGCGTTGAATTCCACATGGAGTCCGACAAGCCCGGCCTGTTGATGCGCAAGATGCTGATGGCGCTGTTCACGCAGCACGGTGAGAAGGAAGCGTTCCGCATTCCCGTGGTACGCGGCTGAACCGGGTAGCCCCGCACAGACTCAATACGGAGACCGTCATGAGCGCCCTCTTTCGCAGTGCCATGCAGACCCCAGGCCCGGGCCCCGGTGGCATCGTGTCCGGCATCGCCCGCGATGCCGGCGCGCCCCTGCTGCTCGCCAACCAGGTCGAGAAGACCTACCCCAACGGCACCGTGGCGCTGGAACGCGTCAGGCTGGCGATCAAGCCCGGCGAGTTCGTCTCGCTGCTGGGCCCGTCCGGCTGCGGCAAGAGCACCTTGCTCAAGCTGTTTGCCGGGCTGGAAACGCCCTCGGCGGGACATCTGCGCTGGTGGGGCAATCCTGCCCTGCCCACCGCCTCCGATGCCGCCGGGCGCACGCTGGCGATGGTGTTTCAGGAAGCCACCCTGATGCCGTGGGCGCGCGTGGCCGACAACGTGCGGCTGCCGCTGGACCTGGCACGCATGCCGCGCGCCGAGGCCGGCGAGCGCGTCCAGCGCGCACTGGCGCTGGTGGGACTGGGCCGCTTCGGCACGGTCTATCCGCGCGAATTGTCCGGCGGCATGCAGATGCGCGTGTCGATCGCGCGGGCACTGGCGACCAACCCCGATCTGCTGCTGATGGACGAACCCTTCGGCGCGCTCGACGAGTTCACCCGCAACAGGCTCGATGCAGACCTGCGCGCGCTGTGGGCAGAACGCGGCCTCACCGTGGTCTTCGTCACGCATAGCATCTACGAGGCGGTCTACCTGTCGAGCCGGGTGGTGGTCATGGCGGCGCGTCCGGGCCGGGTGATCGCCGATGTGACGATCGAAGGCCCCGAGACGCGCGACGAAGCCTTCCGCGTCTCGCCCGCCTTCATGCAGTACTGCGCGCAGTTGTCGGCGCTGCTCACGCAGGCCAACACCGGCATCGATCCGGACGCACACCCGCGATAACCAGGAGCCCCTCCATGAATCCCCCGCTACTGTCGCGCCCCGCCGTACAGCGCGTGGCCGCCCCGCTTGCCGTCGGCGCGCTGCTATTGCTGGCGTGGCAAGGCATCTGCACGGCGCTCGCCGTCCCCGCCTACCTGGTGCCCACGCCCGCCGCCATCGGCCATGCGCTGGTGGAAGACTGGAGCCTGCTGTCCGGCTCGCTGTGGGTGACGCTGCGCATCACGATGCTGGCGTTCGCGCTGGCGGTGGTGGCCGGTACCGCCGCGGCCTTTGTGTTCGTGCAAAGCCGGCTGATCGAGGCCAGCCTGTTTCCCTATGCCATCCTGCTGCAGGTAACACCGGTGGTGGCGATCGCGCCACTGATCATCATCTGGGTCAAGGAGCCGACGCTGGCGCTGGTGATCTGCGCCACCATGGTGGCGGTGTTCCCCATCATCTCCAACACGGTGCTGGGCCTGCGCAGTGTCAACCCCGGGCTGCTCAACCTGTTCCGCATCAACCGCGCGAGCCGCTGGGACACCCTGCGCCGGCTGCGCATCCCGAGCGCGCTGCCGTACTTCTTCGGCGGGCTGCGCATTTCGTGCGGGCTGGCATTGATCGGCGCGGTGGTGGCGGAATTCGTGGCGGGCACCGGGGGCACCGGCGCGGGCCTGGCTTACCAGATCCTGCAAGCGGGTTTCGCCCTCAATATCCCGCGCCTGTTCGCCGCCCTGTTCCTGATCACGGTGACGGGCGTCGCGCTGTTTGGCGCAATGGTGGTGATATCGCGCATGGCGCTGTCCCACTGGCACGAAAGCGAGCTCGCATGAAGCCGAACCCCACCATCCTGATCCGCAACGCCACCGCCATCCTCACCGGCCTTGCCGGCGCGGGCGAGCGCCATGCCGGGCCGGACCTGCGCGTGGCCGGCTGCACCATCGAAGCCATCGGCCGGCTCGACCCGCGCCCCGGCGAGCAGGTCATCGACGCCACGGATTGCGTGATCTACCCGGCTTGGGTCAACACCCATCATCATCTGTTCCAGTCGCTGCTCAAGGGGGATCCGCCGGGGCTGGACCTGACGCTCACGCCCTGGCTGGGCGCCACGCCCTACCGCTTCCGCGGCGCCTTCGACGAAGCGTCCTTCCGGCTTGCGGCCCGCATCGGCCTGGTGGAACTGGTGCGCAGCGGCTGCGGCACCGTCGCCGATCACAACTATCTCTACTATCCGGGCATGCCCTACGACAGCTCGGCCATCCTGTTCGAGGAGGCCGAGGCGCTGGGACTGCGCTTTGTCCTGTGCCGCGGCGGCGCAACCCGCACGAGGCAGCTCGAAATCGACCTGCCGCAGGCGCTCCGCCCCGAAACGCTCGACCAGTTCCTGGGCGATTGCGAGCGGCTCACCGCGCGCTACCACCAGGCCGCGCCGGACGCGATGCGCCGCGTGGTGATGGCACCCACCACGCCGCTCTACTCGATGTCGCCCAACGAATTGCGCACCAGCGCGCGCACCGCGCGCCAGCTGGGCATCCGCCTGCACAGCCATTTGTCGGAGACAGTGGAGTACCAGAACGCCGCGTGGGAAAAATACCAGACCACGCCGGTGGCCTTCTGCGGCGAGCACGAATGGCTGGGGCCCGATGTGTGGTTCGCCCATCTGGTCAAGCTGGGCGCCGGCGAAATCCGCCAGCTCGGTGCCACCGGCACGGGCATTGCGCACTGCCCGCAGAGCAATGGCCGGCTGGGCAGCGGCATCGCCGATATCCCGGCGCTGGAAGCCGCAGGCGTGCCAGTGTCGATCGGCGTGGACGGTGCCGCCTCCAACGAAGCGGCCGACATGATTTCGGAAACACATGCCGCCTGGCTGCTGCAGCGCGCGCGGCGTGGCCACGGCGCGCTGCCGCGCGCCGAAGGAGGCAGCCATGAGGGCGGCGCCGATGCCGCGCGCGTGGAGGACGTGGTGCGCTGGGGCACGGCCGGCGGTGCGGCCGTGCTTGGCCTGGATGCGGTCGGCACGCTGCAGCCGGGCAAGGCGGCCGACCTTGCCGTCTACCGCCTCGACGACCCGCGCTGCTTCGGCTTGCACGATCCGGCCATCGCGCCGGTGGCCAGCGGCGGGAGGCCGGCGCTGCGCGCGCTGCTGGTGGGCGGGCGCGTGGTGGCAGAGCACGACGCGATTCCGGGCCTCGACCTTGCGGAGCTTGGCGCGCAGGCGCGCGAGGCGGTGCGGCGCTTGCAACAGCGCGCGGCGGAGCTTGCCGCCTGACAGGAGGCGGCGTTCACGCCGGAGCCGGACGCGGGCCGACATAGGCCGCGCGCGGCCGGATCAGCTCGTCATCGGAGCGCTGCTCCAATCCGTGCGCGATCCAGCCGACCGAACGCCCGAGCGCAAACAGGCCGAAGGCCGCGCCGGGCGGAAGGCCCAGATGCCTGCGCAGCGCCACCAGCGCGAAATCGATCGATGGCCGCTGCCCCACCAGGGAAAAAGCGACGTCGATCAGTGCCTGCCATTCGGGATGATGCGGGAGTATCCGCGACAGCAGGCCAATGGCCCGGATATCGCCGGCAGGATAGAGGTGATGGCCAAAACCCGGCAGGCCCTCGCCGCGGGCGAGCCGCTCGCGCAGCTTTGCGGCGGGCCGGAGGTCGCCCAGCTCATCCCAGAGTGCCTCCACGCGCGCCGTTGCACCGCCGTGCCGGCCGCCGGTCAGCGCGGCCAGGCCAGCCACCACCGAAGCGCGCAGGCTGGCGCCGGTGGACGCCACGCAGCGGGCCGTGAAGCTCGACGCGTTCAGCTCATGGTCGGCGCATAGCACCAGCGCCATGCGGATCAGCGCCGCACCCTCGTCGTCCACCTGCCAGGCACTGGCGCACTGCCGGTGCACGGGGGTGCTGGCGGGCGCCGTGCCCAGCAGGCAGGCGGCCAGCAGCCGCACCAGGACGCCGCAGCCCGCGGCAAGCCGCTCCGGCGATGCCTGCCACTGCGCGGTGGGGTCGTCCTCGCTGGCGATGGTGAACAGGGGCAACAGCGCCTCCTCGCAGCGTTGGCCGGCGAAGGCCGCCTGCATCGCGGCAAGGTGCGCCGGCGGCGATGGCGGCACGGCGCCAAAGGCGGCCTCCACAGGACATTGCCAAAGCCGCGCCGCCACCGCTTCCACCGTGTCGGATGCGGCGAGCGCCACGGCATTGTTGCCGCGGTAGTAAAGCTGCCCGTCCTCGATCAGCGTGATCCGCGATTCCAGCACCGGCAAACCCCAGTTCAACGTGGCCTTGGCCACTTCGCGGGGCTTGCGGCCGCGCGTGCGCTGGCCCGCCAGGCGCTCCACGTCCTCCGCGAGATAGCGGCTTTCGCGATGGGTTTCCCCGTCGTGCGCGTGCAGCAGGCCGCGGCTGACATAGGCGTAGAGCGTCTGGCGGGACACGCCAAGCGCGGCGGCGGCTTCGCCGGAACTCAGGTAGCGGGACATGGCGGTCCAAGTGGAAAGGAGCAACTAGTTGATTAAGATAATCAATATTGACTATTAAGACAAGAAGCCTATCCTGCAAAGCACTTAGCCGCTGACCCACCACCGAACGACAAGCGAGAGCCGTCATGCCAAACCCCGAATACTCCCCGCCATCGGCCCCGAACACGGCGAAAGCAGGCACCAACTTCCTGGGCGAGATCTGGCAGGGCATGCACGGTGACGCCGCCTGGCCCGAGCACGTCGCCATGACCGGTACGGGCAACCTGCCGTCGGTCTTTCCGGTCACCCCCCTGGCCACGGCGGCCGTCGGCGCCGCCGGGCTCGCCGTTGCCGGATTGATCCACCAGGCGCACGGACGGATGCCGCGGGTCGAGGCGGACCAGCGGCTGGCATCGCTGTGGTTCGGCACTTCGCTGCGGCCGCAAGGCTGGGAACTGCCGCCGCAATGGGATGCCGTGGCCGGCGACTACAGGGCGGCCGACGGCTGGATCCGGCTGCACACCAACGCCCCGCATCACCGCGACGCCGCCCTCGCGGTGCTCGGCGTGCCGGCCGACAAGGCGGCGGTCGCTCGGGCCGTCGCGCAATGGGAAGCCAGCGCCCTGGAAACCGCCATCGTCGGCAACGGCGGGTGTTCGGCAGCGATGCGTACGCAGGCGGAATGGGTGGCACATCCGCAGGGAAGGGCCGTCAACAGCGAACCGCTCCTGCACTGGACGACCCACGCCACCGGCGACCGGCCGGACTGGGCCATTGCGCCGGACCGCCCCTTGCGCGGCATTCGCGTGCTGGACCTGACCCGGATCCTGGCCGGCCCCGTCGCCACCCGCTTCCTGGCCGGATTTGGCGCCGATGTTCTCCGCATCGATCCGCCCGGCTGGGAAGAGCCCGGCACGGTTCCGGAAGTCGTTCCCGGCAAGCGTTGTGCCCGGCTCGACCTGAAAAACGCGGCGGACCGGCATGTGCTTGAGCGGCTGCTAAGCCAGGCCGACGTACTCGTGCACGGCTACCGGCGCGAGGCTCTGGCGCGTCTTGGCCTGGACGCGCGGCGGCGCAGGGAGATCAATCCCGGACTGGTAGACGTGTCGCTCGATGCATATGGGTGGACCGGTCCGTGGACAGGCCGGCGCGGCTTCGACAGCCTGGTGCAGATGAGCACCGGCATTGCCGATGCGGGCATGCGCGCCGCGGGGCTGGACCGCCCCGGGCCGCTGCCCGTGCAGGCGATCGATCACGCGACTGGCTACCTGATGGCGGCAGCGGCAGTGCGCGGTCTGGCGCAGCGCATCGCCACAGGCGCCGGCTGCGAAGTGCGGGCATCGCTGGCGCGCACCGCGCATCTGCTGGTGTCGGGTAGCGCCACGCAGGGCGAAGCAGCGGCGCTGGCAGCCGAAACGCCTGCCGATCTGGCGAACACCGTGGAGGAAACCGCATGGGGACCGGCGCTACGCATCAAGCCGCCGGTCATGGTGCAGGGCGCACCGATGCACTGGGAGCGTCCGGCGGGGCGGCTGGGCACCTCGCCTGCGCAGTGGTAGCGGGCGTCTCTCAGGCAGCCTTGCTGCGCAGCCGGAGCATGCCCAGGCCAAGGGCGACAAAAGCGCCACCGGAAATACGGTTGAACAGCCGCACGCGGCGGACATCGGAAAAACCGCGCTTCATGCCGCGCGCCACCAGCACATAAAAGGTATGCGACAGCAAGGTGCAGACGGAGAAGGTCGCGGTCAGTACCAGGAACTGCTCCAGCACCGGTGCGTTGCGCGTCAGGAACTGCGGGAACAGTGCCGAGAAGAACAGGATGCTCTTCGGATTGGTCACGGCCACGAGCACGCCGTGGCCGAAGAGCCGCATCGACGCACGCAAGCCCGTGGCCTGGCCGGGCCGGTCGACCACGGCGAACGCATTCGCGCCGCTGCGCCACTGCTTCACGCCGAGATAGATGAGGTAAGCCGCGCCGAGCACTTTCAAGGCGATAAATGCCGCGGCGGAACTGGTCAGCACCACGCCGAGGCCGGCCATGGCGACCGCCGACACCATGAACACCCCGGCGGCATTGCCAAAGGAGCCGAGCATGGCTCGCGATGGTCCCACCGACACGGAATTGGACACCGCCAGCAGCACCGCCGGGCCAGGCGTAAACGCCATGAACAGCGAGACGCCGCAAAAGACAAGCCAGTTGGACAAATGCATTTCCGCTCCTTGAAAGAGCTCCGGATGTTAAACCGGAATTCGCGCAACCGCATTCACCCCGACCGGCGTAGTGTCTTGGAGCGGCCACCTGCGCTTAGTCGATCTTCGCGCCCGAAGTCTTGATCACCTGTCCCCAGCGCTTCTGCTCCGCGGCAATGGTCTGCCCGAATGCGTCCGGGCCCTGCCAGGCTGCCTCGGCGCCTTGCTGCTCCAGCTTGGCGCGGGTGTCGGCCTCGCCCAGTACCGTCTGCAGCGCGCCCGACAGCCTGGCCACCACGTCCTTGGGCGTGCCGGCCGGCGCCAGCATGCCGTAGAAACCCACCACCTCGAAGTTCTTCAGCCCGGCCTCTTCCATGGTCGGCACATCGGGCAACGCGGGAGAACGGTGCTTCGAGGTCACCGCCAGCGCCCGCACCTTGCCGGCCTTGATGTACTGCGTGAAAAGCGGGATCGAATCGGCCATCATCTGCGCCTGGCCGCCCATCACGTCGGTCAGGGCCGGGGCGCTGCCCTTGTAGGGAATGTGGACAATGAACGTGCCGGAGGCCTGCTTGAACATCTCCGGCATCAAATGCGAGATGCCGCCGTTGCCACCTGAGGCAAAATTGAGCTTGCCCGGATTGGCGCGCGCGTAGGCGATGAACTCCTTGAGGTTGCGCGCCGGCACATTGTTATTGACCACCATCACCAGCGGAATCAGCGCGGTGCGGGCCACGGGTGCGAAATCCCGGGGCATGGCGTACGGCAGCTTGGGATAAAGCGAGCCGTTGATGGCCATCTGGCCGGTATTTGCCAGCAATAGCGTGTAGCCATCCGGTGCCGCCTTGGCGACAGCGTCCGAGCCGATATTGCCGGCCGCGCCGGCTTTATAGTCCAGCACCACCGACTGGCCCAGGATAGGCTGGAGCTTTTCGGCCAGGATGCGCGCGTGGGTGTCGACCGGGCCGCCCGGCGGAAAGCCCACCACCAGGCGGATCGGCTTTTCCGGCCAGGCGGCGGCGGCGGGAGCCGCGCCCAGAGCCAGTGGCAATGCGGCGCAGGCCAGCAGGCCGGGCAGGAATCCCATATTTAGTGTGTACTTTGTCATTTCGTCATTTCTCCTCGTATATATTGCGGCCTTGCCTTGCACGGCATCGACCGCCGCCGGCGCCGGCCTGGCTCGTGACCGGACACCCGATATTGTGACGATTTTATTACATCAGGCCATGCCAGAGACCCTTGCCCGCGCTTATGATGCCCCTGCCCAGCCGCACCGGCAGGTCAGCCAACGTGCAGCCGGCATACCAGCCGATGGCCTGGCGCCGCATCAGAGCCAGGGACTCAGCCAAGGAAAGCCAACGTGAATCCAACCAACCGAGCGACCAATCGGGCCGTCGTCCTGTTTTTGTGGGCGGCGCTTTACTTCTGCTCCGGCTATATCTCGCACAAGCTCAATGGCCCGTTCTCAGCCACCGGCTATATCTGGCTGCCGGCCGGCGTGACCGTGGCCGCATTCATGCTGACGCCGATGCCGCGCTGGCTGGCGGTGGGGCTGGCCTTCTTTGCCGCGCAGATGCTGCTGGGCTGGGTGGAGGGACGCGACACCTTGCGGCTGATCCTGTTCTCGCTCGACGAAATCGGCAGTGCCGCGCTGGCGGTGGCGCTGGTCAGGCGCACGCACTTCTCGCTGGAAGGGCTGGCCTTCGTGCGCGGGCTGCTGATCGCCGGGGTGGTCAGCAGCGCCGTCAGCGCCGCGATCGGCGCGGGCTGGTTCACGATCATGCAGGACGTGCCGTTCTGGCGCACCGCGCGCGTGTGGGGCGCCGCCGACCTGGTGGGCGTGCTGATCGTCACGCCGGTACTGGCCGGCTGGTCGCGTTTTCGCGCCATGCGCTCAGGCGGCATGAGCGGCGGCGATTTCCTGTTCGGCCTGGGCGCCTTTGCCGCGCTGGTGCTGACCACCTTCTTTATCTTCGACAGGGAGATCCTGGCGCCGGTACCGAGAGGCGTGCTCTTTGCGCTGACCTATATCCCGTTGTTCTTCGCCGCGGTGGTGACGCTGCTGTGGGGAGGCCGGGGCGGTTCGGTGGCGGTGGCGATCCTGGCGCTCTTCGTGCTGGTCAATACCGGCCAGGGCGATGGCCCGTTCGCGGAAAGCGCGGCTCACCACGGCCGCTCCCTGCTCGAAGCCCAGCTCTACCTGGCCGTGGCGGCGTTGCTGACGCTCCTGATCAGCACGCTGCGCACCAGCCGGGAGCAGCTGCACGCGCAATCGGCACGGCGCCAGAACGATGTCACGCTGGCCCTGGCAGCCAGCAACCAGTTGGTCTACTGCCTGGACCCGCGCAGCGGCACGCTGCGCTGGAGCGGCGACGTGGAACGCACGCTGGGGGTACGCGAGGATACCTTCGCCAGCCTCGACGACGTGCTGGCCCACGTGCACCCCGACGACCGTGCCCAGGTACGCAGCCGCTGGCTGCGCGAGAGCGACGGCGAGAACCGCACCGACCTGCAGTTTCGCCTGATGCTGCCGGCCGGCGACTGCACCATGGTGCTCGATATGAGCGGCCCGCTGCTGGACGGCGACGAGTCCGTGGCCGTCATCGCCGGCGCATGGCGCCTGCAGGGCGCGGCCATCTTCGAGGAGCGCGACGCAGCATGACGGCTCCCAAGAGCGGCGGCACCGGTGCCCTGCTCATCCACGGCCTGGGCGGCACGCAGTTCGACCTCGGCCCGATGCACAAGGCCCTGCGGCGCGCCGGGGTGGAAACCCACGCGGTGACGCTGCCCGGCCACGCCGGCCGACCCGAGGACCTGGTGCCGGTGCGCGCCGAGCAATGGCTCGACACGGTCACGCAGGCCTACGACGAACTGGCCGCGCAATACGAGACATTCCATGTCATGGGCATGTGCCTGGGCGGCCTGCTGGCCCTGGCACTGGCCGAGCGCCGCCAGCACCGCAAGGGCCGGCTGGTGGCACTGGCCGCGCCGGTATATATCGACGGCTGGTCTACCCCCTGGTACCGCGCGCTGCGGCACGTGGTCTACCACATCCCCACGCTGCCCGCGCGCATGCGGGTGGAGGAAGATGAACCGTTCGGCATCAAGAACGATCTGGTGCGCGCCATCGTCAAGGCCAAGTTCGAGCGCGGCGACAACTTCCACTACCGCTGGGTGCCGCTGGCCTGCATCCGCCAGGTCGACCGGCTGCGCGGCTGGGTGCTGCGCGGCGCCCACCGCATCGCCTGCCCCACGCTGGTGGTGAATGCCCGCGAGGACGAGCTGACCAGCCTGCGCTCCGCCGACTTCCTGGACTCGGCGGTCCCCGACGTGCGCAAGGTGGTGGTGGAAAACAGCTATCACATGATCTGCGTGGACAACGACCGCGAGCAGGTGGTCAGCAGCGTGCTGGAGTTCCTCGGGTTCGATCCGGCGCAGGCGCGCCGCCCCGCGCGCGCCAGGGTCGAAGTGCCGATGAGCGAGGAAGCCGTCGCCGCGGTGGTCAACGAATACCTGCAGGCCCTTACCAGCGGCCACTTCGAGGCCATCTTCCCGCTGCTGGAGCCCGGCGTGCGCTGGCGTCACCACGGCGAGCATCCGCTGGCAGGCAGCTACGACGACCGCGACGCGGTGATCGGCATGTTCGCCAGGCTGCAGGCGCTGGCCGGCAAGACGGTGCGCATCGCCGTCACCGCGCCGCCGCGCATCGAGGGCAGTACCGCGGAAATCGACCTGGAGGCCTCCTCGGTCATGGACGGCGAAGCGCGCCACAGCCAGGGCACGCAAACCCTGCGCATGCGCAATGGCCGCATTTCGGCGGTGACTTTCCGGCCAAGCGATAGCACCGTAGCCGCCGCCGAAGCGCTGCCCGCGCCCGCGGGCTAGAACACGCGGCCCAGCTGCAGGTAGAGGTTCCACACGCCCTGCGGCGCCGCGGCAAAGCCGAAGTACAGCGGGCCGATCACGCTATTGCCGCCGATAAACAGGCTGGCACTGGTCTTGAACGGCCCGTTGCCGAAATTCCGGCGCCGCAGCCAGACATCGCCCGCCTCCAGGCTGGCGCCCACCACGGTGGTGCGCAGGCCCGGCAGGATGAACTCCCGCAAGTCGTTCAGGTAGGTCACGCGGCCGTACAGCAGGTAGTTGCCGGAAAACTGGTCTTGCGCATAGGCGGAAAGATGCTGGAAACCGCCCAGCGTAAAGCCCAGGCCGCCGCTGAAGCTGCTGTCGCTGCGATGGTCGCCATAGGTAACCGCGGCCTCGGCTGCCAGGTTCAGGGTGTGGCGGCCATAGCTGGTGGCCCACAGTGCCTTCGCATGGGCATCGTTGAAACGGTTGTCGGCGCCGCCGAAAGCCAGCTCGTTGGTCGCCAGCAGGTAGTAGCCTGTGCGCGGGAAGAGCGGATCGTCGAGCTGGTCGATGGTGAGCTGGGCACGCACGGTGGGCTGGCGCACACGGGCGTAGGGGAACAGCCGGCTGTTGCCGATGGGCAGGTTATAGACGGGCGAGTAGTAGACCTGTTGGTAGTTCACGCCCGCCCGGAACTCGCCCAGCCGGCCCAGCGGCACGCCCAGGTCCAGGCCCGCGACGGCGGTCTCGATCTGGTAGGCGGTGATCGGCTGGGTATTGCGGTTGGGCGCGCTGTCGCCATAGAGATCGATGTGCTTGCGCCCGTATTCCGCGTAGGGAGCGAGATAGAAGCCGAGCCGGTCGAATACCGGCTGGCGCAACTCGGTGTGCCACCTGGCCTGCTTGCTGCCCAGCACGATGTCATTGCGCCACTCCAGCCCGCCTTGCGTGAGCCACGGATAGCGATGCCCCAGTTGCAGGTTGAACACGCCCTGGCCATTGAAGGTGGTGGACACGCCAAAGCCGAACAGCAGGAACTGCGGACCCCAGGATTTCTGCTGCGCGTCGACCTTCAGCACATTGCGGCCATCCTCGGTGACGAGCTCCTGCGTCACGCTTTCGAAATCGCCCGATGTGGAGAGCTGCGCCATCTCGCGGTTAAGCGTGACCCCGTCGTAGTTGTCGCCCTCGTTCACGCCCAGGTATTTGCGAATGAAACTTGGCGGGATGCGGCCTTGCGACTGGATCTGGATGGCATCGATACGCACCGGACCCGCCATCGTCCCGGCTCCCTTGCGGGCCGCCAGGTGGGCCTGCCAGGCGTCGGCCGGCATCGCCAGCGACGCCAGCCGGGGCTCGGCCGCCAGCACCGCGTTCCAGCCGCCCTGGATGCCATCGTTGGCGCGCGAGAAGTCGGTGAAGGAAAGGTCGCCCAGCTGGGGCTCGATCAGCACGTCGCCCCGCCTGAGCTGCCCCTTCTGCGCACCCACGTTCTGGTTCATCAGGATGGTGACCATCTGTTGCGTCACCGCCGCCGGCGAGTCCAGGCTGTCGGGGTCGTCCAGCGGCGAAGCGATATTGACCGCGATGACCACATCCGCGCCCATATCGCGCGCCAGTTGCACCGGCAGGTTGCTGACCAGCCCGCCGTCGACCAGCGTGCGCCCGTTCACCTTGATCGGCGCGAACAATCCCGGCACGGCCACGCTGGCGCGGATGGCGCGCGGCAGCGAGCCATGGTCGAGCACCACCGGGGCCCCCGTGCCCAGGTCGGTGGCAATGGTGCGAAACGGCGTCGGCAGCTTGTCGAAGCTGGCTTCGGCCGGCACCTGCACCGTCCAGTTCTGCAGCAGCGCCAGCAGGCGGTTGCCCTGCACCAGGCCGGTGGGCAGCTTGATCTTGCCGTCGCCGTAGCCGGCCGAGATCCCGATCGGGTATTGCAGGTCGTCCTCGCGCTGCGATTGCGGCAGTTCGGCACGCTCGTTGCGGTCGAAAGCGATATCGCTCAGGTTGATATGCGACAACCGCGCCTCCAGCTCGTCGGCCGACAAGCCGCTGGCGTACAAGCCGCCCACCACCGCGCCCATGCTGGTGGCGGCGATGCAGTCGATCGGCACCTGCATCTTCTCGAGCGCCTTGATCACGCCGATATGCGCATAGCCGCGCGCGCCGCCCCCGGACAGCACCAGGCACACGCGCGGGCGATGGCCCGGCGCGGGCGCGTCGGCAACGCCGGGTATGGCGGCGGATTCGACGGCATGTTCGGCGACATGCCCGGCGGCCGGAGCGGACTGCGGCGCCACGGCGAGCGCCGCGGCCAGGGCCAGCAGCACCGGGAGCACCGGATAACCGCGCACCAGCGAGCGCAGGCGGCAGGCAACGCGTGAAAGATAGCGGGACATGGACAAACCGCGGCAAAACGGGACAAGACGGTGAAATCGCCGCGCAGATGTGGCGGGGAAGGACGTCACGATAGGGCAATTGCCCGAGCTTGAACAGCAGCGCATGCACCGGGAAAGTGCCGCGATTCCAACACTTGCGCCAGCACCCGCCTCGCTGCCGCGCGGCAGCAAGGCGGAGTGCGCCCCGGCGCACAGCCTGGCAAGGGGCCAAATGTATGCCGGATACAACAAAAGGAGCCGCTGGCAAGCCCGCCAGGGCCCCGTGCGCCGCCTCAGTGCTCCGCCGCAGCCTCCCAGCTGCCGGTTTGCGCCACCCACGGCGACATAGCCTCGAACTGCCAGCGCAGTGGCAGCACCCCCGAGCGCCTCACCACGCGCTCCACATGCAGGCGCACCAGCCGCTCGGCACCGTCAAAGCGCTCGACCTCCGGGCCTTCCCAGACGATTTCGCTGTGCCCGCTCAGGTGCAGCAGGCCGCCGCGCTCGAAATCCGGTACCAGCAGCCCGGCGCGCGGGTTGGCCACAAGGTTGCCAACGGTATTGAAGTAGTTGTTGCCGTTGAAATCCGGAAAGGTCACGGTCCGGGCGCCGTCGACCCGGACAAAGCCCGGCTTGCCGCCCCGGTGCGACACGTCCGCCCCGCCGCTGTGGCCAGACGCGGCATCGTGATGATGGGTGGCGATAAAGATCGTGTCGGCAGCGCGCAGCGCCTCCACAGCCTTGGTATCCAGGGCGTCGCCGTGCCACACGGCAGCGGTCCCGCTCTCGTCCGCGCCGGCCTCGCGCCAGTGCCGCAGCTGGATGTAGCGCGGGCAATTGCCGAAGCTCTGCTCCACCGCCACCGTCAGGCCGGTCTCGTCCTCCGCCGCAATGCGGCCGTTCATGCGGTTGCGGCGGCGCGTATGCAGCTCGATGCCGAGCAGGCCGATGTCGGCGCCGGCGCCCAGGGCATGCGCCAGCGGATCGTCCGCCAGCGGCCGCGCGGCAATGCGCAGGTGGCCGGGATCCGGCGCCTGCATAAAGCCCGGCGCACCGCTCAGCACGGTGGCCCAGGGCATGCCCGCGGCGTCCACGGCCCCCACCACCACGAACGGCAACTGGGCGAAGAACAGGCGATGCTGCTCGGGCATGGCGGGCCGGACCACTCGCCGTCCGGCCACCTCCATCTTCTCGCGGCTGCCGGCGCGCTGCTGCACGGCCTGCTCCCCGGCATGAAAAGGCGATTCGGCATGCGGCCATCCTTGCAGGTCCATTTCATCCTCCTTTGCGGTGCGGGGCGGGGCGGGGCGGGGCGGGGCGGCGCCTAAGCGACAGCCGCGAGGCCCACCGCCGAAACAGGCATCGGCACGAACCCCGGCAGCGCCTCCATCCTGTGCAGCCAGGCGCTCAGCGCGGGATACGGCGCCAGCGAGACATTGCCCTCCTCGGCACGCGCGATATAACTGTAGGCGGCCACATCGGCCAGCGTGGGCGACGCGCCGGCGAGGAACGGCGCCGCGGCCAGGATCGGCTCCATCACCGCGAACAGCCGCTGCGCGCGTGCAATGGCGTCATCGGCCGCCACCGGGGCACCGAACAAGGTTGCCAGCCGTGCCCGGGCAGGCCCGAAGGCGATCTCGCCCGCCGCCACCGACAGCCAGCGCTGCACCGCAGCCGCGCCCACCGGATCGCGCGGCAGCCAGCGGCCGTCGTCGTAGCGCATGGCCAGGTAGACCAGGATGGCATTGGAGTCGGCCAGCACGGTACCGTTGTCGTCGAGCACCGGAACCTGGCCAAAGGGGTTGAGCTTGAGGAAGGGCTCGCGGCGATGCTCGCCGCCGCGCAGGTCAACCTCCACGAGGCGGTACGGCAGTCCCAGCAGCGACAGCAGCAAGCGCACCCGGTGTGCGTGACCGGACAGAGACATGTGATAGAGCACCAGCGGCTCGGCCGGGGGAGCGATCGTGGTGCTATCTGGGGGGGTGGCGGACATCTCGGTTCCTGGTGGTTGGGGGGATCAAGGTCATTCTGGGCGCCTTCCAGGATGCAATAAATGGGGCAGAATGCAGTTGACTACTCCATAAACCGTAGTAATGTGACACGCATGGACAAACTCCGCGCCATGCAGACTTTCGTCAAGGTGGTCGACGAAGGCAGCCTCACCGCTGCCGCCAGCGCCCTGCACACTTCCCTGCCGGCGGTGGTGCGCACGCTCGCCGCGCTGGAGGCGGAACTGCAGGTCCGGCTGCTCAACCGCACCACGCGCCGCCAGTCGCTCACCGACGAAGGGCGCACCTACCTGGATAGCTGCCGCCGCATCCTCGCCACCATCGACGAAGCCGAGGCCGTGCTGAGCGCGCGCCATGTCGAGCCGAGCGGACAACTGGTACTGACCGCGCCGGTGCTGTTCGGCCAGATGCACGTGGCGCCGGCGGTAACCCGCTTTGTGCAGCGCTACCCCGCGGTGCACTGCCGGATGGAGTTCAGCGATCGCGTGGTCAACCTGCTGGAGGAACAGATCGACGTGGGCGTGCGCATCGGCCCGCTCGCGGACTCGACGCTGGTGGCCCGGCAGGTCGGCCGCATCCGCCGCGTGGTGGTAGCCACCCCGGACTTCCTGCGCGAGCATGGCGTGCCCGCCCACCCCGACGCACTGAGCCATGCCAGTTGCGTGCGCTTCATCGGCAATGCGGCGCACTGGTGGACTTTCCAGCAGGAAGGCCGCCCCTTCTACGTCGCCGTCAGCGGCAATCTCGAATTCAACCAGACGGCGCCCGCGGTGGCGGCCTGCGCCGCCGGCGCGGGCTTCGGGAATTTCCTGTCTTACCAGGTGGCGCCGCTGGTGGCCGAGGGAAAGCTGCGCATCGTACTGGAAGCATTCGAGCAGCCGCCCTGGCCGCTGTCGCTGATCTATCCGAACGCGCGGCTGCTGCCGGCGCGCACGCGCGTTTTCGTGGGCTGGATGAAGGACGAGCTGAGCCCGCAGTTCGGCTGAGGCGACAGCGCGTCCACGCCACGCCTTATTCGAGCTTGATCCCCGCCGACCTGATCAGCGGCCCCCACTTCGCCACCTCGGCATCGATAAACCGCGCGAACGAAGCACTGTCGCCCGCCTCCGGCTGCAACCCCAACCCGAGCAGCTTGCTGCGCATCTGCGCATCGGCCAGCACCGCGTTGGCATCGCGGTTGAGTTGCTGCACCACGGCCGCCGGCGTGCCGGCGGGCGCCATCAGGCCGAACCAGCCGTATCCGACCACGCCGGGAAATCCCTGCTCGCCAAACGTGGGCGCGTCCGGATAGACCGGCGTGCGCTGCTCCGCGGACACCGCGATCACGCGCAGCTTGCCGGCCTTGATAAACGGCAGCGCGGTGGTGATGGCGGTCAGCGTGGCATCGACCCGGCCGGCCAGCAGCTCGGTGTAGGCGGTGGAGTCGCCCCGGTAATGTACGTTGAGGCTCTTGAATTTCGCCTGGGCCGCAAAGAGTTCGGCGGTCAGGTGCGGGCCCGAGCCGACGCCCGGCGAGGCGAAAGTCACGCCGTCCTTCTTCTCGCGCGCCATGCGCACAAAGTCGGCCACCGTGCGCACCGGCGAATCGGCGTTGACGATCAGGAAGACCGGCCCCAGCACGCGCGGCCCCACGGCGACGAAATCCTTGTGGATGTCGTAGTGCTGCGAGAGTCCCGCGGCGGCATTGATGGCAAACGGCGCCGCCACCCACAGCAGCGTGTAGCCGTCCGGCGTGGCGCGGGCGAGCTGCTCGTTGGCCACGCGCGTGCCGGCGCCGGGCTTGTTCTCCACCACGAACTGTTGCTTGTACTTCCGGCTGAGCCCTTCGCCGAGCAAACGCGCCGAGATGTCGTTGGAACCACCGGGGCCGTAGGGCGAAATCAGGCGCACCGGGCGCGACGGATAGTCCTCGGCATGCAGCGGCGTCAGCATGGTGCCGCCCGCCGCGAACACCAAGGCGTTGCACGCCGCCTTGAGCACGCGCCGCCTTTGCGGATCCGGCTTCATGATGGCTCCCCGGCCGAACCCGCGCCAGCCAGCGGACGAATTGGCGGATAGACGAAGGTCTTGTCGAGATGCGCGGGCTGCGGCACGTACAGCCGCAGCGTCACGTAGAACGGGCCCGCGGGCGCCGGCAGCCAGTTGCCCTCGGCTGCGGGATCGGCCGGCGGCGACGCCGACAGGCGCAGCCGCAGGCTGCCGTCGGCGTCGTAGCGCAGGCTCGGCGAGCGGTCGCCCAGCGAGTAGCGTCCGAGCGCGTTGTCCACCAGCATGCAGTCGGTCTTGTCGTACATGGTGAGCGACCAGAACGCGCCTACCTGTGGCAGCGCATCCGCGGCAAAGGCCAGTTCGTAGCCGGCGCGGCCATCCAGCGGTGCGCCCTCGCTGTCGCGATCGGCCATGACGTACATCGCCTCTTCCACGCCAAGCGCGCCAATATAGTTGCGCGCTACCAGCGCGCGCTCGGCAAAGCGCGCGCCGAACGATTCGCGGATTTCCACCGGCAGGGTCCAGCCACCGCCAAGCTCGGAGGGCAGCGGCGCCGCCAGTTCGGCGAGCACCTCCTTGATCGCGGTGCCCAAACGCGCCAGCACGGCGTCGCCAGGCGCGGACCCGCCGCAATCCGCGCCGATGCCGGACTGCGCGAAGCCTGCCACCAGCGCGGCTTCGGCCGCCGGCGGCGGATTCTCGCGCAACGCCTGGTTGACCACTTCAGCGTAGCGACGCGGATCGCCCAGGTGCTCGCCCGGCTGCATGCCGACATCGAAGGGCCGCGCGGCGGGCGCGCCGTCGAGCGTGCTCAGGCGAAACTGGTCCTGCAGCGCGTGCACGGCCGGCAGGTCGGCCTCGCCGTCCACCAGCACGCGGCCGAGCAGCCAGACCGCGTCGGTCGGGCAGGCGATGGCGGTGGCACCCGCCGGCACATCGCCGTGCCAGCGCGGACCATGCAGCAGGAAGCGCCCGCGCCCGTTGCCGGTGGTGCGGGTGCCGATGTAGCCGAAGGGGTTGGTATAGAAGTCGAGCAGTCCGAGCACGTAGTAGCGCCCTGCGCTGTCGGGCACGTCCAGCAGCAGCGGCCCTTGCGACAGGTCGAGCCAGGCGTTGCTGTAAAGCGTGTCGTTGTTGGGCGTGACCACCTGGCGATGCTGCGGGCCGAGCAACTGGCGGGTGTGGATGAAATGATTGATCCAGCGCACCGGGGCATCGGGCTGCGGCGCGGCGAATGCACCCGCGCTGTTGCGGCGCGGACAGGTGGCGGCACGCATGCGCGCCATCTCGTAGAGTGGCAGCGTGTAGCGCACCGCATCATGGGCGGGAGTGGCGGTTCCGGTACGGGTCATGGTGGTTTCCATTGCAGGCTCCTATCAGTCGATGCGGCGCACGGCCGGGATGGTGTACTGGCCGTCCAGGAACGACCGGGCCGGATGGTAGAGCCGCAGGATCAGGTAGAACGGCCCCGCGGGCGCGGGCAGCCAGTTGTCCTCCTGCAGCGGGCGCGCATGCGAGATGGGAAGCACCAGGCTGCCGTCCGCCTCCATGCGCAGGCCCGGCGTGCGATCCCCCACCGCGTAGCGCCCGATCTCGTTGGCGCTGAAATAGCGGTCCTCGCCATACAGCGATACCGACCAGAATGCCTGCGCGGGCGGCAGCATGCCGGGTGCGAAGCGCAGTTCGTAGCGGTGACGGCCATCGAGCGGCTGGCCATCGGCGTCGAAATCGGCCATGGCGTAGATCGCCTCGTCGGCACGCAGGGCGCCGAGCCCCTTCATCGCGGTGCAGGCGCGCTGCAGCCAGTCGTCGCCGTACATGCCGAGCTTCAGGCTGTAGCCCCAGCTCTTGCGGCCCTGGCTGCGCGTATGCGCCTCGATCACCGCCATGGCCTGCGCGTAGGCGCTCTCCAGCCCGGCCACCACGGCCGGGCGCAATGCCGCCAGGTCGGTCTCGTCTTCCAGCCGGATGCCCGCTTTGCGCAGCAGGGTCAGCAGGCCGAGCTCCTCCGCCGCCGGCGGAAACTCGCGCAGCGCATTGAAAAGGTTGTGGAAGAAGTCCAGCGCGGGCCGGCCGCTGTCGCGCCATTGCGCCACGCAGCGCGGGCGCGCGGCGCCCGGCGTGCGGGTGAGCGCGAAGCCCTGCTCGAAAGCACGCGCCGCCGGCAGGTCCTGCGGCCCCTGCACCAGCACGCGGCCGAGCAGCCAGACCAGCGAGCTGGGGCATTGCACCGCGTGCTTGCCGCTGGCCTGCTCGCCCGGGCCGGTCAGCTCGATCTCGCCGCCTTCGGCAGCGACGTTACGCGGGCCCAGGTTCTCGAAGTTGTTGGTGTGGACGTCGAGCAGCTCGATCACGTAGTAGCGCCCCGCGTCGGGCAGCGGCGGAATGCGCAGCGTCACCGGGCCCTCGGCCAGGTTGATCCACCCGCAGAAGTACAGCAGGTCGTTGGCCGGGGTGACGATGTCGCGGTCCTCGTGCGTCCACTGGCGCTCGCTGGCCGACAGGGCATTCATCGGCGCGCGGCCGTAGCCCGTGGCCGCGTCGACCGAGGTCTGCAGGCGGCAGGTACGCAGCGTTTCGATCAGCGCGTAGCCATAGATCGCGAGCGGAAAGGCCGCGCCGGCGACGAGGGCCTGCTGCGGGCTGGCGTGGGTTGCCGGGGCGAGGGGCGGATTCATGTTCATGCGTTTGGCTCCTGACGATGTTATTCGAGCGCGGCACCGCTCGTCTTGACGAGGGCGGCCCAGGCGCGGATGTCTTGCTGCATTTGCGCGGCAAAGGCGGCGCGCGGCTGCTGGGTGAAGCGCATGCCCAGCGTTGCGGCCTGCGCCTGCATGGCGGGCTCGGCCATGATGGCGTCGACGGCGTGCTCCAGCCGGTCGACGATGGCCGCCGGCGTGCGGGCCGGCGCGAACAGCGCGAACCAGCTATCGATGCGGAACGGCACGCCGGACTCGGCGAAGGTCGGCACGTCGGGCAGCGCCACCGAGCGCTCCGATCCGGTGACCGCCAGCGCCCTGACCTTGCCGCTGCGGATCAGCGGCAAGGTGCCGGCCAGGTCGGACATGGCCACCGGCAGCGTGCCGCCCATCACGTCGGTCAGCATCGGGCTGACACCCTTGTACGGGATATGGCGCAGATGGATGCCGCTGCTCACGTTCAGGCTCTCGCCGGCCAGGTGGCCGCCAGAGCCGGGTCCCCAGGAGCCATAGGCCAGGTCCGCGCCGGGACGCCTGGCCTGCGCGATCAGCGCCGGCAGGTCCTTGCCCGTGAAGGCCGGGCCCGCCACCAGCACATTGCCGCCGTAGGCGAGGCGCCCCACCGGCACGAAATCGCGCACGGGATCGTAGGGCAGCCGGGGGAAGATCGCCGGCGCGATCGCATGCGTGGCGGAGATGCCCAGCAATAGCGTGTAGCCGTCCGGTGCGGCGCGCGCGACCTGCGCGGAGCCGATGGTGCCCGTGGCGCCCGCCACGTTCTCCACCAGCACGGTGCCGCCCAGCGCGGTCGAAAGCCTGGCGGCCACCAGCCGCCCGATCACGTCGGTGCCGCCGCCTGGCGGGAAAGGCACGACGAGGCGGATCGGCCGGTCGGGGAATTTGCCGGATTCCGCTGGCGCCGCATGCGCCGGTGCGGCGGTGAACGCGATCAGCATGGCGCAGGCGCCGATGGTGCGGGGAATGCTGGACGCCGGCGCGCATGCGGCCCTTGCTGCTTGCAAATGCATGATGGTTGTCTCCTGTTTTTGTCCGAGCCCATCCGCGCGCCCGGTCTGTGCCGGTCTGTGGTTGCGCGGTGGCGGTACGTTGCCTTGCTACGCCATCTCGCTCACGCCGGTGCGCCAGCCGGCAGCAAGGTGATCACGGCATCCGCCGCGACCGGCCCTTCGGCGCCGACGATGAAAGGATTGATTTCCAGCGTATCGAGCCGGGGCCCGAGCGCGGCGGCCAACTGCGATACCCGCACCAGCAAGCCGGCAGCCTGCGCCAGCGGCAGCACAGGGTTGCCGCGATGGCCCGCGAACAGCACCGCCGCGCGGCTTTGCTCCAGCATGGCAAGCGCGCGCTCCGGCGACAGCGGTGCGAGGCCGAAGGCCATCTGCCGGAAAATCTCCACGGCGGTGCCGCCGATGCCGGCCAGCACCACCAGCCCGAACACCGGATCGCGCCGCACGCCCACCATCAGCTCGCCCCAGCCGCGCACCATGCGCGCCACCAGCACGCCCTCGAAGGGCAAGGTGGCATCGGCCCGGGCCAGTGCCGCCTGCATCTGCGCAAAGGCCTGGCGCACGGCGCCGGCGTCCGTCAGGTTGAGGGCCACGCCGCCCACGTCGCTCTTGTGCAGCACCTGCGCCGAGCACAGCTTCACAACGACCGGGTAGCCGACGCGCTGCGCCAGGGCCACGGCCTCGTCGGCATTGCGGGCCAGGCCGTGCGGCGCCACCGGCACGCCGGCGTCCGCCAGCAGGCGCATGGATTCGAACTCGGACAGTGCGCTGGCGTCTTCCGGCACATCGCGCAACAGCGGAGCCATTGACACAACACGCTCGGTGGCCGACGGGCTTGCGGCCGCCGCCTCCAACGCCGCCGCGCGGGCCAGCGCGGCCACGGCCTCGATGGCGTGGGCCGGCTCGCGAAACACCAGGCAGCCGTGCGCTTCCAGCCAGGCGCGCTTGTCGTCGTCGACCACGCCGGACAGCAGCAGCGGCGCGGCGCGCTGGTCCTCGTGCAGCACGCCGATGGTGCGCTGGAGTTCTTCCCACAGGCGCGGTGCGTTGGCGCCGCCGGCCAGGAAAGCCACCACGCAGCCGTACTCGCCGCAGGTAGCCACGCCGGCCATCGCATCGAGCAGCACGGCGGGCTGGGCTACCACCTGGCCCGTGACATCGATCGGATTGGCGGTGCTGGCAAAGGGAATGCTCTTGCGCAGCGCCTGCGCGGCCGCCTCCGGCATGGGTGGCATCGGCATGCCGAGTTCCTCGGCGCGATCGGCCATCATGATGCCGACCCCGCCAGACACCGTGAGGATGGCCACCGGCGTCACGGCGTCCGCGACCAGGCCGCCCGGGCTGCTCCAGCGCGCCGGCCGCCGCCCGCGCGACAAGGTGTAGCCGAGCCGGAAGAAATCTTCCAGCGTATGGGCGCGGTGCACGCCGTATTCGTCGAACACGGCCTGGTAGACCGCATCCTCGCCGGCCAGGCTGGCCGTGTGCGATTGCGCCGAGCGCGCGCCGGCCTCGGTGGTGCCCACCTTGGTGATCACCACCGGCTTGCCGGCGGCGCGGGCGGCGGCCAGCGCCTGGCGCAGACGGTGGCCGTCGCGGCAGCCTTCCATATAGGCCAGGATCACGCGCGTGTCGTCGTCCTGCGCCATCCATTCGATCACGTCGGCCACTTGCAGCCCGGCCTCGTTGCCGGTGGTCACCCAGTGGCTCAGCCCCAGCCCGGCCTCGCGCGCCAGCGCGAAGGCATAGGCGCCGAACGCGCCGCTCTGGCTGACCAGGCCCACATCCCCCACCGGCGGCGCGCCGGTCAGCGGGATCGGCGAGAAGGTGGCGAACAGGCGCGCGCGCAGGTTCATCGCGCCCAGGCAATTGGGGCCCAGCAGTGCCACGCGGTGCCGGCGCGCGCTGTCGGCCAGCGCGAGCTGCATGGCCTGGCCTTCCTCGCCCACTTCGGCAAAGCCCGAGGTAAAGAAGATCGCGGCGCGCGTACCGTTCTGCGCCAGTTGCGCCATCACAGACTCCGTCGCCACGGCCGGCACGGCCACGATGGCAAGGTCGACGGGCTCGCCGATGGCCGCCATCGACGGGTACGCGGGCAAGCCCTGGATCTCGCCGGCGCTGGGGTGCACGGGATAGATGCGCCCGGCATAGCCAAGCTCGCGCAGCAGGCGGATGGGCATGCCGCCCACTTTGTCGGGCTGCGTGGACGCGCCGATGACCGCGACCGAACGCGGTTTCAGCAGGGAATCTAGATCGGGCATGGCTTAGTCTCCGGGTTGCCTTGAAGGCTTGATTCAGGATGGACGCCTGTACCGGCGCTGCCTGTGTGTCGTCTGGCGCGCGGCGCGGCTATTGCCGCAGCCCGGTCACCGATTCGATCGAACGCGTCATCTCCATCAGCATCGGCGCGATTTTTTTCTCCAGCATGCCGCGCCGCAATTGCGACGCCGCAACGGCGCAGTTGAACAGCAGCGGGCGGTTCAGGTAGACGATGCGCGAATACACGCCAACGCCATGCACGCCGCTGCCCGCGTCGCCTAAGTTGATGGCGAAGCCGCGCTTGGGGTAATGGGCTACGTTGTGGCAAACAGTGTCGTAGCAGGCCGCGTATTCCTCGGGACGCTCGCGCTGCGTGGCTTGCATCAGGGTTTCGAATTCCGCCTTGGACAAGGTGCTCAGGAAGGCGCGGCCCATGCCGGTGCTCAGCACCGAGCGCACCGCGCCCACGCCAGGGCGTGCGGGCGTGCCCTCGTTATGCGTGCAGGTCAGCAGGTAGGTCACGTCGAGCCGGTGCGCCACGCCCATCGACACCGCGCCCTCGATGCGGTCCGCCAGCGCCTGCATCAGCGGTCGCGCCACATGGCGCACCTGCAGGCCGGCCAGGTAGGGGTAGCCCAGCGCCAGCACCTGGGCGCCGACGAAGTACTTGTCCAGTTTGGGGTCCCAGTCCAGGTAGCCCAGTTCGAACAAGGTGCGGCAGATGCGCGACACCGTGGCGCGGGGCAGTTGCAGGCGTTCGGATAGTTCGCCGTTGCCCAGCGGCCGCGGCTCGTCGATGAAGCAGCGCAGCAGGGCAAACCCCTTGGCCAGCAGCCCGCCGAAAGAGGGGTCGTCTTTCCTGCGCTCGGCAATGAATTGTTCGACCGGCGTGTTCATCTTGTCTCCTTGCACTGCAGTGTGGGTGCGGTTTTTTTCTGTGTCAAAGATCGGAATTGATTTCCATATATTGGAAATATAGTCCTGCTCTTGACGAAACGCAGTGGTAACCATATGGTTCACAAAACCGAATCCGAATTCTCATACGGAATTTGCCATGCCTATCTCGTCCTCTGCAGCGTCCCCCGCCAAGCCCTCCAAGGGGACATCCGCGTTCCCCACCGTAGCCACCCCTTCGATCCTGCAGCCGCCGCGCCAGCGGCGTGCCCGCGAGACGGAACAAGCACTGCTCGATGCGGGCCGCGAGTTGCTGGCACAGCGGGATTTCACGGCGGTTTCCGTGGCGCAGATCGCCTCCGCCTGCGAAGTCTCCGTGGGCGCCTTCTACGGCCGCTTCCGCGACAAGCAAGCGTTCTTCGAGTCGCTGCGTACGCTGGTGATGCGGGAAACCGGAGAATCCGTGTCGCGTTACCTGCGCGTGGAGCGCTGGGAGGAAGTGTCCACCGACGTCATGCTCGAAAAAATCATGCGTTACGTGGTGCTGGGCTGCCACGCCAATCGCGGTGTGATCAAGGCTTCGCTCAAGCATGCCTCGATCCGTCCGGAGGAATGGCTGCCGCACCGGGAAAGCGGCCAGGCGGTGGTGGAGCGCATGGTGGCCCTGCTGGTGCCGCGCCTGCCGATGCCGCCCGAGCAGGCCGAACTGCGTGTGCGCTTTGCCATGCAGGCCGTGTTCAGCATCGTGGTCAATGCCATCCTCAACGATGCCGGCCCGCTGCCGCTCGACGACGAGCGCCTCCCTGGCGAAATGACCCGGCTCGTGGCCGGCTACCTGGCAATGCCCGGCTGACGCCACAACGCTCAGCTGGCATGCCGCCCCGCCCATGACTCCCGCCTGAAAGACTTCCACGGCGCGCGCACTCGCTCGGAGCGCGCGCCGGATCCAATAAAAACCCGAGGAGACAAACCATGACATTACGCAGCCCGTTCTGCGGGAAAGCTGCTGCCCTGCTCGCGTGCGCGTGCGCGGCACTGCTGCCGCTGGCCGCGCAAGCCCAGGCCGGCTACCCCAACAAACCCCTGCACCTGATCGTGCCCTACCCCGCCGGCGGCCTGACCGACACGCTCTCGCGCACGCTGGCGGAAGGCCTGGGCAAGCGGCTGGGTCAGACCGTGGTGGTAGAGAACAAAGGCGGCGCCGGCGGCATCATCGGCACCGACTATGTAGCCAAGTCCGCACCCGATGGCTACACGCTGCTGCTGACGATCCCCGGCCCCATCACCGCCAACCTGGCCCTTTACAAGAAGCTGCCCTACGATCCGCGCACCGACCTGCGGCAGGTATCCGACGTGGCGACGGCGCGCACGGTGCTGGCCGTCAACGGCGCGCTGCCGGTGAAGACGGTGGCCGAGCTGATCGCCTATGCCAGGAAGGAACCCGGCAAGCTGCGCATGGGCTCGTGGGGACCCGGCACCCAGCCGCACACCATCCAGGCCTACCTGGACAAGACCTACGGCATCGATATCCTGCACGTGCCCTATCGCGGCGAGGGTCCCATGGTGACGGACCTGCTGGCGGGCCAGGTCAATGTGACGGTCGGCTCGGTGACGTCGCTGAAGCAGCACTTCGCCAGCGGCAAGCTGCGCCCGCTGGCCGTCACCGGCAGCCGGCGCGCCAAGGCGCTGCCTGACGTGCCGACCTTTGCCGAGGCCGGCTACCCCGACGAGCCGTACAAGCTGGTCGGCCCCATCACGCTGCTGGCGCCCTCGCGCACGCCGAACGATATCGTCGAGCGCCTGGGCCGCGAGGTAAGCGCGCTGGTGAAATCGCCGGAGATCAGCCAGCGTATCGAGGACATGGGCGCCGAGCCGATCGGCAACCTGCCCGCCGAGGCCGTGAGCGCCTACAAGGCCTACCTGCCGGGGGTGCTCAAGCTGACCGCCGATACCGGGGTGACGCTGGATTAACGCCGGCCGGCGGCGGGATAATGCAGCGCGGAAATGGCCGCTATGAATCCGCCGGTGCTTCCCTTGGCCGCCATGCCCCGCGCCCATACAATGCCTGCTCCTCGCGCGGCGCCACCGCGCCGCGTGCCGATTCCCGCATTACCGCTTCCGGCGGTGCCTTCCGGCGCCGACATCACGCATGGCAACGCTCTTCCTGGTACGGCACGGTCAGGCCTCATTCGGCGCCGCCAACTACGACTGCCTCTCCGACACCGGACGGCAGCAAGCCCGCTGGCTGGGCGAGTATTTCCGCGAGCGCGGTATCTCGTTCAAGCGAGTGGTGGCCGGTTCGCTGGTGCGCCAGCAGGACACGGCGATGGAGATCCTGGCCGGCATGGGGGCTGGCGATGTGCCGGTCCAGACGGACCGGGGCGCGGTCACCACGGGCATCGAAACCCACCCCGGACTTAACGAATACGATGGCGAAGCGCTGTATCGCAGCCATACCGGTGGGGCGGATCATCGGACCCATCAGAATACGGATTACAACGACTACTGGCGGACGTTTCGCGCGGCGTATCAGGCGTGGACGATGGATCAGCTGGCGGGCATGCCGGAGTCGTGGGCTGAGTTTGGGCGGCGGATTCGCGATGGTTTGTTGCATGCGACGGACGGGGCTTCGCGAGAGGATGCGGTGTTGGTTGTTAGTTCTGGCGGGGCTATCGGGCGGGCTACCGCGGATTTGCTGGGTGCGCCGGCGCAGACTGCGATTGAGTTGAATCTGCAGTTTCGGAATACGGCTTTTTGCGAGATTATTTCTGGGCGTGGGATGCTGCGGTTGCTGAGTTTTAATGGTTTGCCGCATTTGGATCGGGTTGATCGGCGGGATGCCATTACGTTTGCTTGAGGGGTGGGTGGGGTGGTTTGCTGTTGGGGGTGGTGTTTTTTGAGCGGCGTTGGTTGTTGCACCCAACAGCGTACGACATCCCCCTGCGGGGGACGCCGGTCACTCTTCTTTGCCTCGGCAAAGAAGACTAACGAGAAGAAAGCACGACCCTGCCGGGGGCAGAGCAATCAGGCTTATGTGGGGCCGGTGGTTGCGTCGTACGGCCCTGAGTGTTGGCTAGTGTGTTCTACCGGCTTGAAGGGCAGCGCAATGGCCTGACCCATGGTTTTCGTGGTGAGGCCCCTGACCTCGTATGCGGTGCCCATTCCCGCATCTGCCGTTCGCGAGGCCAAAGGTCGCGATCCTGCCAGCCTTGCCGGTTTCGTGGTTTTGTCTCGGAGGGCGCGCGCGGTGATAGGCGAGCGCGGCCCTCGCGGACCTGGCCGTGGTGCATACCACGAATGATCAGGCGGCGATGTGGGCCTTCGCTGTTTCTTTTTGCGGCGTTGGTTGTTGCACCCAACAGCGTACGACATCCCCCTGCGGGGGACGCCGGTCACTCTTCTTTGCCTCGGCAAAGAAGACTAACGAGAAGAAAGCCGACCCTGCCGGGGGCAGAGCAATCAGGCTTATGTGGGCCGGTGGTTGCGTCGTACGGCCCTGAGTGTTGGCTAGCGTGTTCTACCGGCTTGAAGGGCATCGCAATGGCCTGACCCATGGGTTTCATGGTGGGGCCCCTGACCTCGTGCGCGGTGCCCACTCCCCCATCTGCCGTTCGCGAGGCCAAAGGTCGCGATCCTGCCAGCCCCGCTGGTTTCGTGGTTTTGTCTCTGGCGGCGAGCGCCCGGCCATTTGAGGCCCTGCCGTACCGGCGCTGACAGCTCCTTGCTATCAACTCCCTTGGTATCGTGGTGGGCATCGTGGCCCGGTTCGCGAGGGGGTGCTGCCATCAGGCGCTTGCCCTGTGAGACAAAACCACGAAACCAGCCACACCCGAAACGGCGCAGCCCCTCGCACCGCGAACGGCAGATGGGGGAATGGGCACCGCATACGAGGTCGGGGGCCCCACCACGAAACCCATGGGTCAGGCCATTGCGATACCCTGCAAGCCGGTACGGCAGATGCCAGCAGAACCGCTGGCCATACGACGAAACCAGCACCCTGCGCACCCGCGATTGCTCTGCCCCCGGCAGGGTCGGCTTTCTTCTCGTTAGTCTTCTTTGCCGAAGCAAAGAAGAGTGACCGGCGTCCCCCGCAGGGGGATGTCGTACGCTCTTGGGTGCAACAACCAACGCCGCAAAAAGAAACAGCGAAGGCAACCCAACAGCCAACAACCTACAGCCGCTCAACAATAGTCACATTAGCCATCCCACCACCCTCACACATCGTCTGCAACCCATACCGCTTACCCTGCGCATGCAGCGCATGCACAAGCGTAGTCATCAGCTTCGCCCCCGACCCCCCAAGCGGATGCCCCAACGCAATCGCCCCGCCATTCACATTCATCCGCGCCGGATCCGCACCCGTGGTCCGCAGCCACGCCAGCGGCACCGGCGCAAACGCCTCATTGATCTCGAACAGATCGATATCACCGATCTTCATGCCGGCCTTCTCCAGCGCCCGCAACGTAGCCGGCAACGGCGCTTCCAGCATGATCACAGGATCATGGCCCAGCACCGACATATGGTGAATGCGTGCCAGCGGCTTGACGCCCAGCTTCTTCAGCCCCGCTTCGCTGACCACCATCAGCCCGGCCGCGCCATCGCAGATCTGGCTGGCGCTGGCGGCGGTAACGGTGCCGCCTTCCTCGATCAGCTTGACGCTGGAGATGGACTCCAGGCTCGCTTCAAAGCGGATGCCTTCATCCACCGTGTGCAACTCGCCATTGCTGCTGCCATCAGCGGCGCGCACCGCCACCGGCACGATTTCGTCCTTGAAGCGCCCCGCCTGCGTAGCGGCGATGGCACGGCGATGGCTTTCCAGCGCGTAGCGGTCGAGATCGTCGCGCGTGAGGCCGTACTTGCGCGACATCATCTCGGCGCCGGTGAACTGGCTGAACTTCACGCCGGGATAGCGCTCCTGCATGGCCGGGCTCATCGAACTGCCAAAGCCGTTCTTGAACGGCAGCGTGGACGGCAGGCCCATCGGCACGCGCGTCATGCTTTCCACGCCGGCGGCGATGACGATGTCCATGGTGCCCGACATCACCGCCTGCGCGGCGAAGTGCAGGGCTTGTTGCGACGAGCCGCACTGGCGGTCGACCGAGGTGCCGGGCACGCTTTCCGGCAGGCGCGAGGCCAGCACGGCATTGCGCGCCACATTGCCAGCCTGTTCGCCGGCCTGCCCCACGCAGCCCATGATCACGTCGTCGATCAGCGCCGGGTCCGCGCCGCTGCGTTCCACCAGCGCATTCAGTACCTGCGCGGCGAGATCCGCCGGATGCCAGCCCGCCAGCTTGCCGCCCTTGCGCCCGCCCGCGGTCCGCGCGGCCGCTACGATGTATGCCTCTGCCATGTGTTCTCCTCTTATCGTTGCAGGCGGTTCCGCCCGTGGTGGCCGCGCGCCGGGAATGGCACGGCAAGCCTCGCTAACCTGTTGCGGATTCTGGCGCAGCAGCCGGGCGCCCGGCGTCGTCGGAAGCGACGATTGCGCGGTGCCGGCGATCGCGCCAGCGCCGGTTGCCGCTCTTCAGGTGCGGAGCGCCAGCACCGAGAAAATGGCCGTGGCGCGCAGCAGGCAGCGCTCGCCGGCCATCACGCGGCAATGGCCGAAGCGCAGCCGCGAACCCATCTTGTCGAACTCGACATGCGCCTCGATCCACTCGCCGAGGCGGGCGACATCGAAATAGTCCAGGCTGAGATTGACGGTCACGGCGGGCGGCATGCGCTCGCCCTCCATCAGCATCATCATGCCGATGGCGGTATCGGCCAGCGTGGCCAGCATGCCGCCATGCGGGATGCCGAGCGGGTTGAGGTGATGCTTGCCGATGCGCACGCCCACCGCGCGCTGCCCGCTGTCCACGTAGAGCTGGCCGAGATGGGCAAGAAAGCCGCCACTGGGACGCATGGCCTTGAAGCCCGGCGGGACCGCGTCGGCAGCGTCGGCGGCATCGGCACCAGCGGCGCCGGAAGATTGGTTGGATTCAGCCATGCCTGTCCCGCCGCCTCACGCCGCGAAATAGCGCGACGCCACGCCGAGCTGCTCGCGGCATTCGGCCACCATGCGCTCGATCAGCTCGGCACAGGTCGGGATATCGTCGATCAGGCCCACGCACTGGCCGGCGCTGATGATGCCGCCATCGGTCTCGCCGGCGGCGAGCGCGGCCTTGCCGCGCACGCCCGCCACCAGGTGCTTGACGTCCTCGAACTGGGCGCCGCCGGGCTGGCGTTCGATGGTGACGACTTCATCGGAGACCGCGTTCTTGAGCACGCGCGCCGTGTTGTGCAGCGTGCGGAAGATCAGGTTGGTGTCGCGCTCGCTCGCGTCCACCAGCGCCTGCTTGACGTTGTGGTGGATCGGCGCCTCGCGGGTGGCGCAGAAGCGCGTGCCCATGTTGACGCCTTCGGCGCCCAGCACCAGTGCCGCGGCCATGCCCCGCCCGTCGGCGATGCCGCCGGAAGCGATCACCGGAATGCCCAGCCGGCGCGCCGCCAGCGGGATCAGCACCATGCCCGGCACGTCGTCCTCGCCGGGATGGCCCGCGCACTCGAAACCGTCGATCGACACCGCGTCCACACCCAGGCGCTCGGCCGACAGCGCATGGCGGATCGCCACGCATTTGTGGATCACCTTGATGCCGGCGGCCTTGGCGCGCGCGATATGCTCCCTGGGATTGTTGCCGGCGGTTTCCAGCACCTTGATGCCGCTTTCGATGATCACGTCGAGGTAGCGCGCGTACGGCGGCGGGTTGATCGAGGGCAGCAGCGTCAGGTTGACGCCGAAGGGCTGGTCGGTCAGCTCGCGGGTGCGGCAGATCTCGGCGGCCAGGGCCTCGGGCGTGGGCTGGGTCAGCGCGGTCACCACGCCGAGCCCGCCGGCGTTGGATACCGCGGCGGCCATCTCGGCATAGCCTACCCACTGCATGCCGCCCTGGATGATCGGGTAACGGGTGCCCAGCAATTCGGTAATGCGCGTCTTCATGAGGTTCCTTCTCGCTTCTTGTCTTTCAGGTTCTTTGCCTTGCTGCCATGCCTGCGCCGCCAGGCCTCCTGGCGCCAGTCTACGGCGGGGCGGCGGCGGCTACCTCGTCGGATTCGACGATTGCAGGCGCACGATTCTGCACTACCTTAACTACCAACCCTTTCGAGCAGCCAAGGCCAGCCATGAGCAATTCCAGTTCCACGACTCCTCCCAGCTTCGAAACCCTGCAATACGCCGTCGACCGGGGTGTCGCCACCATCACCCTGCACCGCCCGGACAAGCTCAATGCCTTCACCGCGCAGATGATGCAGGAGCTGATCGATGCCTTCGACGCCACCGACGCCGACGACAACGTCCGCGCGGTGATCGTTACCGGCTCCGGGCGCGCCTTCTGCGCCGGCGCCGACCTGTCCTCGGGCGGCTCCACCTTCGACTACGAAAAGCGCTACGGCGCCAGCAAGGAAGCGGCGCACCGCGACGGCGGCGGGCGCGTGGCGCTGCGTATCTTCCGCAGCCTCAAGCCGGTGATCGCCGCGGTCAACGGGCCCGCGGTGGGCATCGGCGTGACCATGCAACTGCCGATGGATATCCGCCTGGCCTCCACCGACGCCAAGTTCGGCTTTGTGTTCGCGCGCCGCGGCATCACGCCGGAGGCGGCATCGTCGTGGTTCCTGTCGCGCGTGGTCGGCATCTCGACGGCGCTTGAGTGGTGCTATACCGGCCGCGTGTTCTCGGCGCAGGAAGCGCTGGAGCGCGGGCTGGTGCGCTCGCTGCACGCGCCCGAAGACCTGCTGCCGGCCGCGCAGGCGCTGGCCCGCGAGATCGCGGACAATGCCGCGCCGGTATCCGTCGCCATCTCGCGCCAGCTGATCTGGCGCATGGCGGGCGCCAGCCACCCGATGGAAGCGCACCGCCTGGACAGCCGCGCGATCCAGTCGCGCGGCCAGTCGGCGGACGTCAAGGAGGGCGTCAGCGCCTTCCTGGAGAAACGCCCGGCCAGCTTTCCGGAGCGCGTGTCGCAGGACATGCCGGACTTCTTCGACTGGGGCAGCGAACCGCCCTTTATCTGATGCCGTCGATCCACCGCCGAGCCCCAAGGAAAACAGCGTGAAAGTCAGCATGGCAGTCCAGACCCGCAAATCGGTACGCGGCTTCCTTCCCGCGCCGGTACCGCCGGAGATCATCCGCGACGTGCTGGAGCAGGCCGCGCGCGCGCCGTCGGGCGGCAACCTGCAACCCTGGCACCTGCACGTGGTGGGCGGCGAGCCGCTGGAGCGGCTCAAGGCCACCATGCGCGAGCGCATCGCCGGCATGCCCGGCGGCGAAGGGAGCGAGTACGACATCTACCCGCGCGAGCTGGTCTCGCCCTATCGCGAGCGCCGCTTCCAGGTGGGCGAGGACCTCTATCGCTGCCTGGGCATCCCGCGCGAGAACAAGCGGGCGCGCATGGCCCAGTTTGCCAATAATTTCACGTTCTTCGGCGCGCCGCTGGCCTTGTTCTGCACCGTGGACCGCCGCATGGGCCCGCCGCAATGGTCGGACCTGGGCATGTACCTGCAAACGGTGATGCTGCTGCTACGCGAGCATGGGCTGGACAGCTGCGCGCAGGAATGCTGGGCGATCTACCCGGAAACCATCTCGGGTTTTCTCGCCATTCCGCCCGAACGCATGCTGTTTACCGGCATGGCGATTGGCTATGAAGACACGGAAGCACCGGTCAACCAGCTGCGCGCCACGCGCGCGCCGCTCGCCGAGTTCACCGAGTTCATCGGTATCTGAGGCCCCTGCGGCAAGCAGTGGGCAGCGGCTTGCCACTATGCCGATTTCGTCATCGCCGCTGGGGAAAGGCGACAAGCCGGCAGGGGGCGGCCATGCCACGCTGTAGGGGTCATCCACACTTGGCCCCCTGGGCATTCCCGCCATGCATCCCAGCGCCCCGCCTTCCACCGCAAGCTCCACGGTGTCTTCACCGCCCGCTCCCCGCCAGATCAGGGTGATCGACTCCCACACCGGCGGCGAACCCACCCGGCTGGTCATCGACGGTTTCCCCGATCCGGGCAGCGGCGGCATGGCCGCGCGGCTGGAGCGGCTCGCGCGCGAGCACGACCGCTGGCGCGCCGCCACCGTGCTGGAGCCGCGCGGCAGCGACGTGATGGTCGGCGCGCTGCTGTGCCCGCCGGTTTCCGCCGGTGCCTGCGCGGGCGTGATCTTCTTCAACAACAGCGGCTACCTGGGCATGTGCGGCCACGGCACCATCGGGCTGGTGGCCTCGCTGGCGCATCTCGGGCGCATCGCGCCGGGCCGGCACAGCATCGATACGCCGGTGGGCACGGTGGAGGCCACGCTGCATGAGGACGGCACGGTCGGTGTGCGCAACGTGCCCGCCTGGCGCTACCGGCATGCGGTGGCCGTCGACGTGCCGGGCCACGGCCGTGTCTCCGGCGACATCGCCTGGGGCGGCAACTGGTTCTTCCTGATCGAAGCCCATGGCCAGCGCATCGAGCGCAACAACCTGGAGGCGCTAACCGCATTCGCATGGGCCGTGCGGCAGGCGCTCGAACAGGCGGGCATCGCGGCACCGGACGGCGCGCCGGTCGACCATATCGAACTGTTCTGCACGCCCGACGATGCCGATGAAGCCGACAGCCGCAATTTCGTGCTGTGCCCAGGCAAGGCGTACGACCGCTCTCCCTGCGGCACCGGCACCAGCGCCAAGCTCGCCTGCCTGGCAGCGGACGGCAAGCTCGCGCCCGGCGCGCCCTGGCGCCAGGCCAGCGTGACCGGCAGCCGCTTCGTGGCGCACTATGCGCCCGCCGATGAACCCGGCCGCATCATCCCGACCATCCACGGCCGCGCGCATGTGTATGCCGAGACCACGCTGCTGATCGCGCACGACGATCCCTTCGCCTGGGGCATCGGCGCATGAGGCCCGCGCAGGCTTGCGGCGATGTCATCGTGATCGGCGCCGGGATCGTCGGCGCGGCCTGCGCCTTCGAACTGGCCGGGCGCGGGCTGGATGTCTGCGTGCTGGACAGCCGCGCAGGCGGCGCCACCCACGCCGGCATGGGCCATCTGGTGATGATGGACGGCACCGCCGCCGAGCGTGACCTGTGCGCCTGCTCGCTCAGGCTCTGGCGGGAGCTCGCCCGCGACATGCCGGCCAGCTGCGCCTATCGCCAGTGCGGCACGCTGTGGGTGGCCAGCGACGCCGCGGAAATGGATCTGGCCCGCCAGCGGCAAGACGCGCTGCTGGCGCAGGGCATCCCTTGCGCCACGCTGGATGCCGGCGAACTGGCGCGTCAGGAGCCCATGCTGCGCTCGGGCTTGGCGGGCGCGCTCAAGGTCGCGGGCGATGCCATCGTCTACGCCCCGGCCGTGGCGTCATGGCTGCTCGCGCAGAGGGCATCGCGGATAAACGTTCTGCACGCCACGGTGAGCGCGGTGGAGGCAAACCATGTCTCCCTGGAAGACGGCAGGCGGCTGACCGCCACCGCGGTCGTCGTCGCCAACGGCATCCAGGCCACGCAACTGCTGCCCGCGCTGCCGATCCGCGCCAGGAAGGGACATCTCGTCATTACCGACCGCTACCCGGCCTGCGTGAACCATCAACTGGTCGAACTCGGCTATGCCGCGAGCGCGCACCACAGCGACGGGACCTCGGTTGCCTTCAATGTGCAGCCGCGCCCCACGGGCCAGTTGCTGATCGGCTCGTCGCGCCAGTTCGACAGCCTCGACACGGCCGTGGATAACCAGGTCATGGCCCACATGCTCCAGCGCGCCGCCGCCTACCTGCCCGCCCTCGCCGGCATGAACGCGATCCGCTGCTGGACCGGCTTTCGCGCCGCCACGCCCGACGGGCTGCCCATCGTCGGCGCCCACCCCGGTCAGCCGGGCCTGTGGCTGGCGGTGGGCCACGAGGGGCTGGGCGTGACCACCGCGCCCGGCAGCGCGCGCCTGCTGGCGGCGCTGCTGCTAGGCCAGCGGGTCCCGATAGATCCGGCGCCTTTTTCCTTCAGCCGCTTCGCCGCAGCCACGGAGACCGCTCCTGGCCCTGGCACGGAGAATACGCATGAAACGCAACCGGGCCGCTAACCCGACCGTGAACGTCCTCCTGGATGGCAGCGCGCTGCGGGTGCCGGCGGGCATCTCCGTGGCGGCGGCCATGGCCTATAGCGACCGTCCGTTCACCCGCCGCTCCTGTGGCGGCGAGCAGCGCGCGCCGTTTTGCGGCATGGGCGTTTGCCAGGAATGCCGCATGACCATCGACGGCCGGCGCCGGCTGGCGTGCCAGGCCACGTGCCGGGATGGCATGGTGCTGGAGCGCACGCCATGAGCGCGCGGCACATGGGCACCGGGCAAGCACTTGCCGCTTGCCAGCGCCGCTACGACGTATTGATCGTCGGCGCCGGGCCCGCCGGCATGGCGGCGGCGCGCGCGGCGGCCGGGAGCGGCTGCAGCGTCGCGCTCATTGACGACAACCCGGCGCCCGGCGGGCAGATCTGGCGCGATGGGCCGGGCGTGCGGCTGCCATCGCAGGCGCGCAGCCTGCGCCACGCCATCGCCGCGCACGGCCGCATCGCGCTGTACGCCTCGACGCGCGTGATCGCGGCGCCTGCGTCCCACACGCTGCTGGTCGAGAACGACGAGCGCGCCATGCACCTGCAATTCCGCAACCTGATCCTGTGCACCGGGGCGCGCGAACTGCTGCTGCCTTTTCCCGGCTGGACCCTGCCCGGCGTGACCGGAGCGGGCGGGTTGCAGGCCCTGGTCAAGGCGGGCACGCCGGTCAGGGGCGAGCGCATCGTCATTGCCGGCAGCGGGCCACTGCTGCTGGCGGCGGCCGCCACGGCGCAACGGCACGGCGCGCATGTCGCGCGCGTCGCCGAGCAGGCACCGCTGTCACGCCTGACGCGCTTCGCCGGCGCGCTGTGGCGCTGGCCGTCCAAGGCGGCACAGGCCGTCGCCCTGCTGGATGGCCACTATCGGGCGGGCTCCCATGTGGTGGAGGCACTGGGCGACGAGCGCCTGCGCGCGGTGCGCATCCGCCAGGGCGGCCGTACCGTGGCGCTTGCCTGCGACCGGCTGGCGTGCGGCTTCGGGCTGGTGCCGAATACCGGGCTGGCCGCGCTGCTGGGCTGCCCGCTCGACCCCGTATCGGATGCGATTGCCGTCGATGCGCTCCAGCGCACCGGCATTCCCCACGTCTATGCGGCGGGCGAATGCACTGGTATCGGCGGCGGCGAGCTGGCCCTGCTCGAAGGCAGGATCGCCGGCTACGCGGCAGCGGGCGCCGACGACCGGGCTGGCGCGCTGGCATGCGTTCGCGGAACAGGTGCGGACCACGTTCGCGCTCGACCCCGCGCTCAAGACCCTGGCCCGCGCCGACACACCGCTGTGCCGCTGCGAGGATGTGCCGCTATCGGCCATCCAGGCGTATCCGGATGCCTGGATGGCCAGGATGCAGACCCGCTGCGGCATGGGCGCCTGCCAGGGACGCGTCTGCGCCACGGCCGGGCGGGTCCTGTTCGGCTGGACGCAGCCCACGCCGCGCCCGCCGCTGTCTCCCGCCCGGATCGGCACATTGATGCTGGACGAGAATGGGCGAAGCTGACAGGCTGTGCCAACGCGGCTTGGAGCGCCCACCGGTAGATCCGTGGATCGACGCACACGGAAGTCCGATGAAGTAAGAAGCCATCAGGAGACAATATGCCGCCATCGCCCACCCTCTCCGCCGCCCCCTTCCCGGCCCGGCAACCCTCGCCGGCACCGGCGAGCCAGCACGAGGCCGGCAACATCGCCCACCTCGCCGACATCTGCGCGGGCATATCGAAGCAGCGCCCGCGCGACATGGCCACCCTGCTCGATACCCTCTCGCTGATCACGCCGTTGCTGAACGCCATCCCCAACGTGGTGTTCTTCATCAAGGACCGCCAGGCGCGCTACCTGGTCGCCAACCTGACGCTGGCTACCCGCTGCGGCTTCAAGCGGATCGAACCCCTGCTTGGCAAGACGTCGGCCGAGGTCTTTCCCGCCCATCTTGGCCAGCGCTACACGGAGCAGGACCGGCGCGTCCTGGATACCGGCTGCGCCATTGCGCAGCAGCTTGAGCTCCATCTCTATCCCGCGCGCGATGCGGGCTGGTGCATGACCTGCAAGCACCCCCTGCTGGATCGCGACGGCCGCATCATCGGCATGGCCGGCATCTCCCACGACCTGCAGTGCGCCAGGGACACGCATCCGGCCTACCAGCGGCTGGCGGCGGTGGACACCTATATCCGCGAGCACTACATGCGCCCCATCCTGCTGTCCGAACTGACCGGGCTGACCGGCCTGTCGGCGGCGCAACTGGAGCGCTACTGCAAGCGCATCTTCCACCTGACGCCGCGTCAAATGATCCACAAGGCGAGGCTGGAGCGCGCGTCCGAGCTGCTGTCCACCGATATGCCGATCACCGACATCGCGCTCGAGTGCGGCTATACCGATCACAGCGCCTTCACCCGGCAGTTCAAGGCCCTGACCGGACTCACGCCGCGGCAGGTCAGGCCGCCGGCCGGCAAGCCCGGCGCGCACGATTGAACGGCGAGCGCGCAACGGGCCGCTCCCGTCAAGCCCGCTTGCGCGGCCTCGCCCGATGCGGGCTCGTATTGTGCCGATTTCGTCTACCTGCTTTGCGGAAAGTCTCAAGCCCGAACGGCGCGCAACTGCGAACCTGAAGGCTGGTGGCCAGGTGATGCCCTGCCGGCACACCCCACGCACACAAAAGGAGACGATATGAGCCGCAACGCCATCCACTGGACCGGTGTATTCCCCGCCGTCAGCACGCAGTTCAAGGCCGACTACTCGCTGGATATCGAAGCCACCCACAAGGTGATGCGCAACCTGGTCGCCGACGGGGTCTCCGGCCTGGTGGTGTGCGGCACCGTGGGCGAGAACACATCGATGTCCACCCTGGAAAAGCTTGCCGTCATCGAAGCGGCGAAAGACGCCGCCAGGGGCCGCATCCCGGTCATCGCGGGCATTGCCGAATTCACCACCGCCTTCGCCCGGGACATGGTGAACGAAGCGGCGCGGGTCGGCGTCGACGGCGTGATGGTAATGCCGGCGCTGGTCTACTCCGCCAAGCCGCACGAAGCCGCCGCGCACTTCCGCGACATCGCCACCGCCACGGACCTGCCGGTCATGCTCTACAACAACCCGCTGGTCTACCGCAGCGACATCACGCCGGACATCCTGGTCTCGCTCGCCGATTGCGAGAACATCGTCTGCTTCAAGGATTCCTCCGGCGATACGCGCCGCTTCATCGACCTGCGCAACGCCGTGGGCGACCGCTTCGTGCTGTTCGCCGGGCTGGACGACGTGGTGCTGGAGAGCATTGCCGTGGGGGCCGAGGGCTGGATCTCGGGCATGTCCAACGCCTTCCCGAAGGAAGGCGAGACGCTGTTCCGCCTGGCCCGCCAACGGCGCTTCGACGAGGCGCTGGCGCTGTACCGCTGGTTCATGCCGCTGCTGCACCTGGACTCGCGCCCGGACCTGGTCCAGTGCATCAAGCTGTGCGAGGAACTCGCCGGGCGCGGGAGCGCCGTCACGCGGCCTCCGCGCTTGCCGCTGCAAGGCGAGGCACTGGAACAGGTGATGACGGTGGTCGCGCAGGCCATGGCCACGCGCCCGGTGCTGCCGGACGTCGGCCTGCGGGCCTGAGACTGCGCCGCCGGCCCGCGCGGCCGCCATCCGCCCGCCCGCCGCCCGCGTTCGCGGGCGGATGGCCGCATCGTCCGGACGGCCATCACCCGATGACCAAGGAGTCCCCATGTCTCCAGTGCAAGGCAAGTTCAAGCGGCAGCTCACCCTGACCGATCTCACCTTTATCGGCCTGGGTGCGATCTTCGGGTCGGGATGGCTGTTCGCCGCCAGCCACGTATCCGCCATCGCCGGGCCGGCCGGCATCGTCTCCTGGCTGCTGGGCGGCTTTGCCGTGCTGCTGCTCGGCATCGTCTACTGCGAGCTGGGCGCGGCGCTGCCGCGCGCGGGCGGCATCATCCGCTACCCGGTTTTTTCCCACGGCGAGCTGATGGGCTATCTGATGGGCCTGATCACGCTGATCGCCTTCTCCAGCCTGATCGCCATCGAAGTCGTGGCCGCGCGCCAGTATGCGGCGGCCTGGTTCCCCTTCCTGAGCCAGCCGGGATCGAGCGATCCCACCCCGCTCGGCTGGGCGGCGCAGTTCGCGATGCTGTGCCTGTTCTTCGTGCTCAACTACTACAGCGTCAAGACCTTCGCGCGCGCCAACAACATCGTCAGCGTGTTCAAGTTCGTGGTGCCGCTGCTGGTCATCGTGGTGCTGTTCACGCATTTCAAGCCGGCCAACCTGCAGATGCATGGCTTCGCGCCGTTCGGGCTGTCCGGCATCCAGGCCGCCGTTTCCGCCGGGGGCATCATCTTTGCCTACCTCGGGCTGACGCCGATCATCTCGGTGGCCAGCGAAGTCCGCTCGCCACAGCGCACCATTCCCATCGCGCTGATCCTGTCGGTATTGCTGTCCACCCTGATCTACGTGCTGCTGCAGATCGCCTTCCTCGGCGGCGTGCCGACCGAGACGCTGTCGGATGGCTGGCGTGGCGTCGGCAAGGCGTTCGCGCTGCCTTACCGCGATATCGCGCTGGCGCTCGGCGTGGGCTGGCTGGCCTTCCTGGTGGTCTCGGACGCGGTGATCTCGCCCAGCGGCACCGGCAATATCTACATGAACGCCACGCCCCGCGTGGTCTACGGCTGGGCGCGCGGCGGCACCTTTTTCAAGCTGTTCTCCCGTATCGATGCGCCCTCGGGCATTCCGCGGCCGGCCTTGTGGCTGACCTTCGCGCTGTCCGTGTTCTGGACCCTGCCCTTTCCCTCGTGGGAGGCCATGATCAACGTGGTGTCGGCCGCGCTGGTGCTGAGCTATGCGGTCGCGCCCGTCACGGTGGCCGCATTGCGCCGCAACGCGCCCGGCCTGCGCCGGCCGTTCCGGGTCCGGTGGCTGGCCGTGCTCGGCCCGCTCTCGTTCATCATCGCCGCGCTGATCGTGTACTGGTCCGGCTGGGGCACGGTGTCCTGGCTGCTGGGACTGCAGATCGCCATGTTCGTGGTCTACCTGCTTTGCAGGTGCGCGGTACCCACCCATCGCCTGAGCCTGGCGCAACAGGTGAAGTCCTCGCTGTGGCTGATCGCCTTTTATGTGCTGATCATCGTGGCCTCCTACCTGGGTTCCTTCGGCGGCATCAGCGCGATCGGTCATCCGTGGGACACCGCACTGGTGGCGCTTATCGCGCTGGGGATCTATGGCTGGGGAGCCCGCACCGGCATACCTTCCGCGCTGATGGATCTCGGCGCTGACGATGACGAATAGCGCTTGCCTCAACCTCAACCTCAACCCCCACCTCAACCCGGAGCCCCGATGAACGATCCCGTCGCCCCACCGCAGCACAGGCAGGCGCGCGGCACTGCCACCGAGCGCCTCTCCCTGCGCGAAGTCCGCGCGCTGGCCATCGCCGTGCTGCGGCATCACGGGTTCAGCGATCCGCATGTCGAGGCCGTGGCCGATACGCTGGTCGCCGGCGAGCGCGACGGCTGCGCTTCCCATGGCCTCTACCGGCTGCTCGGCTGCATCGCCACGCTCAAGGCCGGCAAGGTGTCGCCGGACGCCATGCCCAAGCTGCACGAGATGGCGCCCGCGCTGCTGCGGGCCGATGCCATGCGCGGCTTCTCGCAGGTGGCCTACAAGACGGCGCTGCCGCACCTGATCGGCAAGGCCCGCTCGCAGGGCATCGCGGCGCTGGGCATCAACCGCTGCGTGCATTTCTCCGCCTTGTGGGCGGACATCGAACCGCTGACCGACGCCGGCCTGGTCGCCCTGGCCTGCACGCCCAGCCATGCCTGGGTCACGCCCGCGGGCGGCAGCAAGCCGCTGTTCGGCACCAATCCGCTGGCCTTCGGCTGGCCGCGCGCCGGCCAGCCCGCTTTCATCTTCGACTTCGCCACCAGTGCGGTGGCGCGCGGCGAGATCGAACTGCATCGCCGCGCGGGCAAGCCGATCCCCGAGGGCTGGGGCATCGATGCCGACGGGAAATCCTGTACCGATGCCGCCACCGTGCTGGACCACGGCGCCATGCTGACCTTCGGCGGCCACAAGGGCGCAGCCCTCGCCGCCATGGTCGAACTGCTCGCCGGTCCGCTGATCGCCGACATGACCAGCATGGATTCGCTGGCCTACGATGCGGGCACGAAGTCGTCGCCGATGGGGGGCGAGCTGATCATCGCCATCGATCCCGCGCGCTTTCTAGGCGCGCAGTGCGAGGCGGAGCTGGCGCGGGCGGAAAGCCTGTTCGAGGCGATGCTCGGACAAGGGGCGCGGCTGCCTTCGCAGCGCCGCTATCGGGCGCGCGAAGCCAGCCTGCGCCATGGCGTGCTCATCCCGCGCGCGCTGTATGACGACGTCGTGGCCCTGCTTCCGCGCAGCGCGGCCTGAGGATCGCTACAGCAAACCCAGCTGCCGCGCGATAGCCACCGCCTGCGTGCGGTTGCTGGCGCGCAGCTTGGCGCTGATATTGCGCAGGTGGGTGCGCACTGTGGTCTCCGAGACAAAGAGCCGGTCAGCCATCGCCACATTGGAGAAGCCCTCGGCCAGCAGCTGCAGCACCTTCTGCTCCTTGGGCGTGAGCGGCTCCAGCAGGCCGTGGGGGGCCTGCATGGCGGCGGGGTCGGCTGGCTCCGGGGCGCCGCCGCAAGCCTGCAGCAACCGCTCGACGTAGCCCGCGGGCAGCGCGCTGCCCTGGCGCACGCAGGCCTCGCCCACCAGCCGCCGGATCTCGGCGCTCTCGTCGGCGAAGATGCGGATAAAGCCTTCCGCCGCCCCGAAGCGCAGTGCCTCGCCCATCGTCAGCAGCGCTCGCGCGGCATCGCCGCTGCGCTGGCAGGCCAGCGCCAGCAGGATGCGCAGCTTGAGCGCGCGCCGCATCAGTTGCGCCCGCTCGGCAGCGGCGAGTTCTCTCTCGATCGCCTCGCGCGTGGCGGCCGAGGGCTCGGTGAACAGTGCCAGCCGCAGCCGCCCCATGGGCACGTCTTCCACGTCGTTGGCAAAGGAACTGACGGCGCTGACGCCGGGCCGCGCCCGCCACAGTGCCGGGTCCGCCGCATGCAGCAGCGCCTCCTCCGCCGCATGCTGGTTGCCCTGCAGCAGGGCCAGCCGGGCGCGCTCCAGCATGGCGCCCAGCACCAGCCGCGGCAGGCCGCGATGATGGCCGAGGTGCTCGAGCGCGGCCAGCCATTCGTGCGCGCCGTCCACGTCGCCACGATCGCAGGCGATGCGGGCCAGCACGGTATGGCCGGTGATGATCTGGTCGGGCAGGCCGAGGTCGCGCGCCAGCGGTACGTACACATTAAGCAGGCGCTCCGCGCGCTCGCGCTCGTTGATCTCGTAGAGCGCTTCGGCCAGCAGGATGCCGGCCATGGCGTTGCCGTTGGTGGGACCATAGCGGTTCGGCAGCATGGTGCTGGCGGCAATGCGGAAACGCGCCAGCGCTTGCTGCAGGCGCCCCTGGCGCAGGTCGATCAGCCCCTCCACCGATTCCGAGAAAATCTTGTTGAAATTGCTGTCGGAACCGCGCACCACCTGGCGGGCCACGCCCAGCAGCCGGCGCGCCTCGCGGTAGTCGCCGGTCACCGCGGCCATGCGCGCCATCGAGGTGGCAAGGATGGAATCCGGGAACGGGTAGCCCATCGGCAGCGGCAGGGGATCGTCGCGGCTGTAGGCGCGCGCCTCGTCGAAGCGGTCCATCATGTTCAGCAGCATATGGCGCAGCGCGCGCACGTGGGCCAGCAGGTCGCCCTCGGCGCCGGCCAGCGGGATGGTCTGCAGCAGCGCGATGGCGTCCGCCGGTCCGCGCGTAAACGACAAGGCCCAGACATGGGCGATCTGCAGCTTGGGCCACGCCGCCAGCGCGTCGGCCGGCACGGCGTCCAGCCAGCGCGTCAGCAGGCGCATGCGCCCCTGCGCCAGCAGGTCGTCCACGGAGCCCGCCAGCAGCGGCAGCGCGTGGCCGACCGCGCCGGCCGCCAGCGCATGTTCGATGGCGGGCACAGGGCGGCCCTGCGCCTCGTACCAGCGCGAGGCGGCCATCTGCAGCGCCGGCACCTCGTCCGGCATGCCCTGCTGGAGTTGCGCGCGCAGGAAGCTGGAGAACAGGCTGTGATAACGGTACCAGCGCGCATTGGGTTGGGCGGGACGCTCGGCGCCGCCGTGGCGTTCGCCGTCCAGCGGCATCAGGAACAGGTTGGCCCGCTCCAGCCAGGCGAGGATTTCCTCGCTGTCGGCGGTGCCGCAGACGGCGTCGCACAGCGGCCCGCTGAGCTGGTCGAGGATGGAGGTGCGCAGCAGGAAAGCGCGCACCGCATCGGGCAGGTGCAGGTAGACGTCCTCGACGAGGTAATCGGCAATGGCTGCGTTGGAGCCGGAAAAGCCGGCGATGAAGGCGTCCGGCTGGCCGCGCCGCTCCAGCGCCACCGAGGCCAGCCACAGCGCCGTGGCCCAGCCTTCGGTACGGCGGTGCAGCGTGGAGATGGCCGCGGGTTGCAGCGCCAGGCCGCGCGCGCGGCGCAGGAAATGATCGGTTTCGTCGGCGGTAAAGCGCAGCTGGGCAGGCTCGATCTCCAGCAGTTCGCCGCGCGCGCGCAGGCGTGCCAGCCCGGAATCCGGCACCCAGCGCGTGCCGACCACCAGCCGGCCGCCAGGCGGCAATTGCTCCACCACCTGCCAGACCAGGCCGGCAACGGCGGGATTCTGCAAGGCCTCGAAGTCGTCCAGGAACAGGGTAAAGGGGCGGTCGTGGCCCGCCATGCGGTCGATCAGCGCCAGAGCCTGCTCGCCCACCGGCCGAGGCGCCGGCTGGCTGGCGGCGAGCGGCGCGCCCCCCTTGCGCAGCACCAGCTCGAAAGCGGCTTCCAGCGAGCCGAGAAACCGCGTGGCGTCGTTGTCCGCGCGGTCCAGCGTGAGCCAGGCGGTGGCAACGCCGTCGGCATCCAGCCGCGCGCGGCATTGCAGCATGGCGGTGGTCTTGCCGAAACCGGCCGGCGCGCGCACCAGCACCAGCTTGACGAAGCCGGCCGCGCACACCGCGTCGCAAATGGCGCGGCGTTCCACCTGGAACGGGGTCAGCATGGGCGGGCGCAGCTTTGCCACCAGCGTGGCCGCGCGGGCGGCGCCCCCGTGGCCCGCGCTGGTCTCCTCGATTATTGCCATTCGCCGTGTCTTCCTGTTGGCGGCGGCATCCACGCCGGGCGGATGCCGCGCGATCGGCACCGGCTTATGGTTGCCGGCTGCTGGCGCCACATGCGCCAGGGATCGAACGGCTGATTATGGCGTAAACGACCGCCTGGCACCCGGCGCACCCATGCGCGCCGGTGCCGCTGCCTAGACGAGCTTGTTCTCCCGTCCCGCCCAGTAGCGCTCGCGCAGCAGCCGCTTGAGCAGCTTGCCGGTCGGCAGCCGCGGCAGTTCGTCGGCAAAGTCCACCGAGCGCGGGCACTTGATGGGCGAAAGGTGCGTGCGGCAAAAGGCAAGCAATTCGTCGGCCAGCGCCGGGCTGGCGTGCGCCATGTCGAGTGGCTGCACCACCGCTTTGACTTCCTCCCCGAAGTCCTCGTTGGGCACGCCGATCACCGCCACGTCCATCACCTTGGGATGGGTCATCAGCAGGTTCTCGGCCTCCTGCGGATAGATGTTGACGCCGCCGGAGATGATCATGTTGGCTTTGCGGTCGGTCAGGTAGAGATAGCCGTCCTCGTCCACGTAGCCGACATCGCCCAGCGTGGTCCAGCCCGCATGCACGGGGTGGCGCGACTGCACGGTCTTCTCGGGATCGTTGTGATAGACAAAGCTGCGCCCCTCGGCGAAGTAGATGATGCCCGGCTCGCCCGGCGGCAACACGGCGCCGCTGTCGTCGCAGATACGCAACTCGCCCACCGACGCGCGGCCCACCGTGCCCTTGTGGCTGAGCCAGTCGGCGGAACCGACCGCGGTGGACCCGTTGCCCTCCGTGCCGGCGTAGTACTCCCAGATGATCGGGCCCCACCATTCGATCATCTGCTCCTTGACGGCCACCGGACAGGGCGCGGCGGCATGCACGGCAAAGCGCAGCGAGGAAACATCGTGGCGCTGGCGCACCGCCCCGGACAGCTTGAGCATGCGCGAGAACATCGTCGGCACGACCTGGGTGTGTGTGATGCGGTGCGCGGCCACCAGCCGCAGGAATGCTTCCGCGTCGAAATGCTCCATCACCACCGAGGTGCCGCCGAGTTGCTGCACCGCCATGTTGTAGCGCAGCGGCGCCGCATGATAGAGCGGTGCGGGCGAGAGGTAGCGCATGTCCGGGCCGAACTGGTAGAGCGACTGGCACATCAGCGCCAGCGTGCCCGGCACGTCGATCTGCGGGTTGGCCGGCGGCGTGAATACGCCCTTGGGGCGGCCGGTGGTGCCGGAGGAGTACAGCATGTCCGTGCCCGCGCATTCGTCCTCGATGCGCCAGCCGGGGTATTGCGCCAGGGTGGTCTCATAAGCGATGAAGCCGGGCACGGCGCCGTCCATCATCAGGCGCGCGCCCAGGCCCGGCGCTTTGGCCGCCAGCCCCTGCGCCACCGCGGCCTGCGCGTGGGAGGTGACGAGCATCCTGGCGCCGCTGTCGGCCACGATGTGCGCCGCGTCGTCCACATTGAGCCGCGTGCTGATACAGACGTAGATCAGCCCCGAGCGCTGCGCGCCCCAGCACAGCTCGAACAGGCGCGGATGGTTCTCCAGCAGGAAGGCCACGCGGTCGCCGGGCTGCAAGCCGTGATCGCGGAACAAGCGCGCCACCTGGTTGGAGCGCTCGTCAAGCTCGCGGTAGGTGACGACGGTGCCGCCCGCCATGATGATGGCCGGCTTGTCCGGGGTGCGCTGCGCGTGAACATGCGGGTGCATGACTGACCCTCCTGGAAGTGGGTGTGGCAGAACTGGCTGACTGGATGGATGCCGCGGAATCCGGCATGGAATACGACGACCCACATTGTCCGGACACGCGGCCGTCCCGGGCATCGTCCGAAGCGACGAACGCGCCTTGACGCGGTGCCGCAATCGATGCGCAGGCGCGCTTGCGCGCCGGGGACGATTCGTCGCATCGGACGATGCAGCGCCGCAGCCGCTTCGCATAATGGCAGGTGCCCTAAAGCAACCGCGCCGAGGACCCACAGTGGATTTCCAATTCAGCGAAGAACAATCAATGCTGCGCGACACGCTCGCGCGCTACCTGGCCGATCACTACGACTTCGAAACGCGCCAGGCGGCGCTCCGCTCGCCGGCCGGCTGGCGGCCCGCATGCTGGAAGGCGCTGGCGCAGGAACTGGGCCTGCTCGGCGCGGCGTTCCCGGAACGCTTCGGCGGGCTGGGCGGCGGCGCCATCGAACACATGATCGTGATGGAGCAGTTTGGCCGCCACCTGGTGGTAGAGCCCTACCTGTCAACCGTAGTGCTTGGCGGCGGCGCCTTGCTGCATGGCAGCGAAACGCTGGCGGCCAACTGGCTGCCCGCCATCATCGGCGGCGAAGCCACGGTAGCCTGGGCGCACGGCGAACCGCGCAGCCGCTATTGCCTGCACGACGTCGCGACCAGCGCCACGCGTGGCGAAGGCGGCTGGCGCCTGAGCGGGCACAAGGCCGTGGCGGTGGCCGCGCCGTGGGCCACGCACCTGGTGGTCAGCGCGCGCACCGCCGGCCAGCGCCGCGACCGCGCCGGCATCAGCTTGTTCTGGATCGAACGCAACGCGCCGGGCGTGACGCTGCTGGAATACCCCACGGTGGACGGCTCGCGCGCCGCCGACATCCTGCTCGACAACGTCTTCGTGCCGGACAGCGCCCGGCTGGGCGCCGAGGGCGACGCGCTGGCGCTGATCGAGCGCCTGAGCGACGACGCCGCCGTGGCGCTGTGCGCCGAAGCCGGCGGCGCGATGAGCCGGATGCTCGCCGATACGGTCGACTACGCGCGCCAGCGCAAGCAGTTCGGCGTGCCGATCGCCACCTTCCAGGTGCTGCAGCACCGCATGGCCGACATGTATGTGCAGCTCGAACAAACCGTGGCGCTGACCCAGGTCGCCGCCATGCAGGCAGGCGCCGATCCCACACAGCGCGCGCTTGCCGCCAGCGCCGCCAAGGCGCAGGCCGGACAGGCCGGCAAGTTCGTGGGCCAGGCCGCGGTGCAGATCCACGGTGGCATGGGCGTGACCGAAGAGCTTGCCGTCGGGCATTACTTCAAGCGCGTCACCGCCATCGACCTGCAGTTTGGCTCGGCCGAACATCACCTGCGCCGCCACGCCGACCTGCTGTATCCGGCTGCCGCGTGAGCGCACGCATCCCTGCCCGCACCGACGAACATCCCGAGGCCCACCGATGAATCTCGATTTCTCCCCGCAAGAACTGCAGTTCCGCGACGAGGTCCGCGCCTGGATCACCGAGGCCTTCGACCCCGGCCTCAAGGCCCTGATGGCGCGCACCAAGAATGGCTACCTCGACAAGGAAGGCCAGGTGCGCTGGCAGAAGAAACTGTTCGAGCGCGGCTGGGCCGCGCCCAACTGGCCCGAGGAATACGGCGGCCCCGGCTGGACGCCGGCGCAGCGCTACCTGTTCCAGGCCGAGACCGCCGCCGCCGGCTGCCCGACCGTATCGCCGATGGGCCTGAAGATGGTGGCGCCGGTGATCATGAAATACGGCAGCCCCGAGCAGAAGGCGCGTTTCCTGCCGCCCATCCTGCGCTCCGACATCTGGTGGTGCCAGGGCTACTCCGAACCCAACTCCGGCTCCGACCTGGCCTCCCTGCAGATGCGCGCCGAGCGCGGGCGCGATCAGGACGGCGAGCACTATGTCCTCAACGGCTCCAAGATCTGGACCACGCACGCGCAATGGGCCGACTGGATGTTCTGCCTGGTACGCACCAGCCGCGACGCACGCCGCCAGGACGGCATCTCCTTCGTGCTGGTGGACATGCGCACGCCCGGCATCACCGTGGCGCCGCTGCCCACGCTGGACGGCCCGGTCGCGGGCCAGCAGGAAGTCAACCAGGTCTTCTTTGAAAACGTGCGCGTGCCGGTCGAAAACCGCATCGGCGAAGAAGGCCTCGGCTGGACCTACGCCAAGTACCTGCTCGAATTCGAACGCGGCGGCAGCTATGGTCCGATGCTGCGCCAGCAACTGACCAAGGTAGCGCGCATCGCGGCGAACGAACCCGGCGAAGATGGCGGCCGCCTGCTCGACGATCCCGGCTTCCGCCGCAAACTGGCCGAGCTGCATGTACGCGCCGCCGCGCTGGAAGCGAGCGAGCTGCGGCTGTTCTCCAGCGTAGCGTCGGGCACCTCGATCGGCGCCGCCTCCAGCATGCTCAAGCTGGCAGGCACCGAAACCATCCAGGCCATCAGCGAACTGGCGGTGGAAGCCGCCGGACCTTACGCGCTGCCCTTCGTGCAGGACGGATGGGCGGAACAGCAGGGACGCCCCGCGGGGCCGCAGATAGGCCCCGACTACGCCGCACCGCTCGCGCCGCGCTACTTCAACTATCGCAAGGCATCGATCTACGCCGGCTCCAACGAAATCCAGCGCAACATCATCGCGAAGCTGGTGCTGGGGCTCTAAGGTTGAGAGCCTCGGCAGCAATCGCATGAACGGCGGACACGAGCCACCGGAAGCAAATCCGGTGGCCTCTCCAGCGCGACGACATAACGAGCGCCCGCCCTCTCCCCCGACCCCTCTCCCGCAGGCGGGAGAGGGGAGCGAACCGGCGGACCGATCGATATCACCACGCGAAAATTCGGTGTAGCCGTGCGGAGCGCCCCCAAGGGCGGGCCGCACCCCAGCGCGATGCGAAGCGAGCCGTGAAGGTGTACCAGGCCGTATGGGGCGCCTTCTTTGCCTACTTTCTTGGCAAGACAAGAAAGTAGGTCGCCCCCCGCAGGGGGGTGAAACCGCCTTTGACTTTAGGCTTTTAGGTTTTCAGGGCTTTTAAAGCTAACCCCCCCCCTCAATTAACCCTCCGCTCAAACCCCTCCCAATAAGGCTCCCTCAACTTCCTCCTCAACAACTTCCCCGACGGATTCCGCGGCAACGCATCCACAAACTCAATACTCTTGGGAATCTTGAACCCAGCCAACCGCTCCCGCGCCCAAGCCACAATGCCATCGCGGTCAGCAACCTGCCCCGCCTTTAGCACGACAATCGCCTTGACCGCCTCGCCCCACTTCTCGTCGGGCACCCCGATCACCGCCACGTCGGCCACCTGCGGGTGGCCATAGATGGCACTCTCCACCTCAGCCGGATAGACGTTCTCCCCCCCGCTGATGATCATGTCCTTGACCCGGTCGTGGATATAAACATAACCCTCGGCGTCGAGATAGCCCGCATCGCCGGTCCGCAACCACCCGTCCGCATCGATCGTCCGCGCAGTCTCATCAGGCTGCTTCCAGTACCCCGCCATATTCTGCGGCGACCGGATCATCAGTTCCCCGACTTCCCCGGGCGGCAACCGCCGGCCCTCCCAGTCCACCACCACTACCTCGACATCGGGCAAAGGCTTGCCCGCGGCCCGCATACGCGGCACATCCTCGGTCGTATGGTCCTCCGGTGGCAACGCCACCACCGTGCCGGTGGTTTCGGTCATCCCGTACTGTTGCGCGAAGCCGCACCCGAATACCTCGATGCCTTCACGCAGCAACGCCGCGGGAATCGGAGCAGCCCCGTACAGCAAGGTCTTCAGGCGGGAGTAATCGATGCTGCGCGCGCGCGGATCGCGCAATACGAACTGCATCGCGGCAGGCACCAGGAACAGCTTGCTGACACGCTCGCGCTCGAAGAAATCCAGCACCGCGGCAGGATCGAAATCGCGCGCGACCACGCCCTTGGCCCCCGCCAGCAAGCTGCGCAACCCCCAGCCGGACCCACCGATATGCGCGACCGGCATCGCCACCAGCGAGACATCGTCATCCGTCCAGCGCGACCAAGGGATATCCTCGCGCTCGCTCGCCTCGGTGCCGGCGGTGAGGTTGCGATGGGTCAGCATGGCGCCCTTGGGGCGGCCCGTGGTGCCGGAGGTGTAAAGCTGCAGCACCACGTCGTGCGCGGCAGGCTGGTGCGCCGGCGGCACGGGTGCATGCGCGTCGCGCCACGCGGCATAGGCGGGCCAGTCCGCCTGGCCGCCTTCCATGGCGATCACGCCGCGCACCAGCGGCAACGCCGGCAGCAGCTTGCGCACCAGTTCCACCGATTCCGGCCCGGCGAACAACAGCGCGGCATCGGAGTGGCCGACGATATAGCCGACCTCCGGGGGCGCCAGGCGCCAGCTTGCCGGCGCCATCACGGCGCCGATCTTGGCGGCGCCCAGCAGCAACTCGAAATAGTGATCGCAGTTCTTGCCGATATAGCCGATACGGTCCCCCGGCCCGATGCCCGCGGCCAGCAGCGCCTGGGCGACGCTGTCGGTGTGGCGGTCGAACTCGCGGTACGTCGTGAGCCTGCCCTCGAAGGCATAGGCCACGGCATCGGGCCGCCGCTGCGCGAAGTGACGCAACGCGTGCGGCAATGTCGTCAGGTAACTGAAATCCATCAGCGCCTCCTTCTCTCGGTCCTGCTGCATGCGCGCGTCCTTTTCCTTGGGGTGAGAGATCAGCGCGGCGCCATGCGGATGGCGCCGTCGAGCCTTACCGATTCGCCGTTGAAATAGCTGTTGCGGCACATCTCCAGCGCGAGCGAGGCAAACTCTTCCGGCGCGCCGAGCCGCTTCGGAAACGGCACCGAGGCGGCCAGCGCTGCCTTGACGTGCTCCTGCGCGCCTTGCAGCAGCGGCGTATTGAAGATGCCGGGCATGATGGTGTTGACGCGAATGCCTTCGCCGGACAGGTCGCGCGCAATGGGCAGGGTCATGCCGACCACGCCGGCCTTGGAGGCGGAGTACGCGGCCTGGCCCATCTGCCCGTCCTGCGCCGCCACCGAGGCGGTGTTGATGATGACGCCGCGATCGCCGTCGCGCGCGTCCAGTGTCAGCATGCCGGCGGCCGAACGCGCGAGGCAGCGGAAGGATCCGATCAGGTTGATCTGGATGATGCGCTCGAACGCATCCGAGGCAAAGAAGCGGATCTGGTCCGGCGCTTCCTTGGCCCGCGATGCGGTCTTGATGGCGTTGCCGGTGCCGGCGCAGTTGACCAGGATACGTTCCTGGCCCAGCGCCGCGCGTGCCTTGGCGAAGCCGGCTTCGACCTCGGCCTCCGAGGTCACGTTGACCTGGCAGAACACGCCGCCCAGTTCGCGTGCCACGGCTTCGCCCTTTTCCGCATTCATGTCGAACAGCGCGACGCGCACGCCGTGCGCCGCCAGCGCGCGCGCGGTGGCTTCGCCCAGGCCCGAGGCGCCACCCGTGATGACTGCCGTTACCGTTGCATCGAGTTCCATCTCTTCTCCACGTTTTCCCGTATCTGCTGAATCATTCCCGTCGGCGCGCGGCGATGCGCGGGCGGTGGAATGCCTGCGTCCGGCAGACCGCGAAGCGGCCCGGCCAGCGTGGTATGGAGATTCGGGGATGGCGGCGCGGCACGCATCGTCGGAAGCGACGAATGCATGAAAACACACCGGACGCCGCATGGCAGCGCCCATGCCGTCGCGCACGGGATGCTCCCGTGCGCAACGGCTTGCTGCGGCCTTGCGAATGGACGAACGGACGAATGGACGAGTTAATGAACTGACGAGCCGACGGACGCGCGTGTGCCCCGGAACCTAGCGCCTCGTCGCCAGGTGATACAGCAGCAACAGGATGACCGCGCCCACCACGGCACCGATAAAGCCGGCCGACTGTCCAGTCCGGTACCAGCCCAGCGCTTGCCCGAGGAACGTCGCGGCCAGCGAGCCGACAACGCCCAGGCCGGCGGTGAGGAAGAAGCCGCTCGGTCCGCGGCCCGGCGTTAGCATGCGCGCAACCAGCCCGGCGAGAAAGCCGATTAGAACGACCCAGATCAAGTGCATGTCATGCCCCCCCGGCAGCGATGTTCGTTGCTCACTTGCATGCCTTGCCGTGATCCGCATGGAAGCCTTGCGCGGTAGCATCGGCTTCACTCATGTAGGCGCCGCTCTTGGTCTTGCCATAGTACTTCGTGCCGGGGCAGTGATAGACCTTGGAACTCTTGTTGACCCATACCTGACCGGGCCCGCCACCCGGTGCGGCGGCACCGGACGCGGCGGCAGCGGGCGCGGCCGGCTTGGCCATCGGTGCGGTGGTGGCGGGCGCGGCAGGCTTGGCCATCGGCGGGGCGGCCGCGGGAGCGGCCGGCGCCGCCGGCGCGGCCTGGGCACGCGCCAGGTGCGGGATCGAGACGAAGAGCGCGGCGGCCAGCAGCATGGGCAAGCCGACGCGCCGGCTGAACATGGCGGGCGAGACGGTGACGGCTTTCATAGCATTCATGACAGGCTCCTGCGGTAACAATGCCAATGGGACAAGGAAACGACAGGGCTGCAGACAGCCGCAACCCGACCGACACGCAATACCTCACTCAACGGCCCGCATCGCCACTGCGTTGACCGCGAGCCCGGCACCGCACGCGTGCCCCGGCTTTGGGAGGGATCGGTCACACGTACGATGTGCCTCTGAATGCCCATGACGGCAAAGCGCTGGCCGAACAGGGGTGCGGTATCCGCGATGCGCTACAGTGTCAGGCATTCCCCGGCTAGGACCGGCAGCCCTCTACGTGCATGCGATGACGCTCCTGAACAGGTCCCCGAAAACGCCAATGGCCACCACCCGCGCCAGTGGCGCCGCACTGGTTCCGCTGCTGCTTGGGCTGTGGCTCGCGCTGGCCGGCGCCTTGCTGGCGCGCCCGGCGCTCGCGGCGCCGCCCGGACTGGCCACGCTGGCGGCAGCCGTCAAGGCCGACGCCGCGCCGGCCTCGCACCCCGCCGCCAGCGAGCCGCTTGCCCAGTCGCTTGATCAGGTCATCACCACGTTGCAGAGCGACAAGGATCGCAAGGCCCTGGTGGAGCAGTTGCAGACGCTGCGCCAGGGTGTCGATGCGGCCAGCGCGGCGTCGGCGCCGCAGCCGGGCCTGCTCGGGGCGATTGCCGAGGCGGTGGACCACCTCGACGCGACACTGGGCAAGGACAAGGGGCCATGGCATTACTGGCGCTGGCGGATCGATTTCGCCGGCGAGGAGTGGCAGGCCGCGCTGACCGTCAACGGGACCCGCTCGCCGTGGCAATCGGCGCGGGAGTTCTGCACGGTGCTCTCGGCCTGGTTCCTGGCCGGATGGCTGCTGCTGGAGGTCGTCAGGCGGGTGCGCCACCGGCGCATCCGGCCGGCCGTGCGCCACGAGTTGCCGACAGTACCGTCCTGGATGGACGTCGGGCTGTACATGTTGCGCAGGGTGGCGCCGTGGGTCGCGGCCTTCGCCCTGGCGATGCTGCTCTCCAGCAGCATGTTCGAGCGCTCGCCCGCCAGCGTGGCCGGCATGGTGATCGCTTATTCGGTGGTGGCGGGAGCCGTGATGGGTGCGGTGTGCCAGGTCATCTTCGCGCTGTTCAGGTCCGCGCATCGCTCCCACGCGGTGCATGACCTGCTGCTGCACTCGCGCGGGCTGCTGTTCGCCACCGGCGTCCTGGCGGCACTGGGCGACGTCACCAACGACGCCCGGGTGATCGCCTCGCTCGGCACCAACCTCTCGGCGCTGATCTCCACCGTGGCCAATATCGCCGCGGCGCTGCTGATCGCCTGTTTCACGCTGCGCTTTCGCCGGCAGATCGGCCAGATCATCGGCAACCGGCCGCTCGCCTTCCGCCAGGAACATCCCGCCATCATGGATCTGTTGCGCCTGGTGGGCTCGACCTGGCACCTGCCGGTGCTGGCGGTGGTGGTGGCCTCGGTGGCCGGCACAGTGCTGGCCACCGGCCACGCCGACATCTTCCTGCGGCGCACGGTGGGCTCGGTAGCGTTGTTCGTCGCCGCGCTGCTGCTGACGCTCATCACCGGCCGCTCGCCCAAGGCCGCGCACCGCGCGCCACGCTTTCGCGACCGCCAGCGCTCGGCCTACCTGGCGCGTTTCGGGCGCTTCGCCGTGGCGCTGGTACGGGTGGTGATCTGGTTCGCCTACTTCGAACTGGCCAGCCGCATCTGGGGCGTATCGCTGCTCTCGCTGATCGAGTCGACGCCGGTCGGCAAGCGCATCGGAGAGGCGGTGTTCAGCGTGACCAGCACGGTGCTGATGTCCTGGCTGCTGTGGCTGCTGATCGATACGGCCATCACGCAAACGCTGACGCCTGCCTATGGCCGCGGGCAGGCGCCCAGCCTGCGGGCCAAGACCATCCTGCCGCTGGTGCGCAATGCCTTGTTCGTGGCGCTGCTGGTCATCACGCTGATCGTGGTGCTGGCCAACCTCGGCGTCAATGTGACACCGCTGCTGGCCGGCGCCGGCGTGGTCGGCCTGGCGATCGGCTTCGGCGCGCAGAGCCTGGTGCAGGATCTGATCACCGGATTGTTTATCGTGGTGGAAGACTCCATCGCGATCGGCGATTCGGTGGAACTGCCCGACCATGCCGGCACGGTGGAGGCCATGACCATCCGCACCGTGAAGCTGCGCGACGGCAAGGGCGCGCTCCACGTGCTGCCGTACAGCCAGATCAAGGCCATCAAGAACATGTCGCGCGGCTATGCCTATGCCGTGTTCAACATCGGCGTGGCCTATGGCAGCGATCTCGATCGCGCCATCGAACTGATCCGCGAGACCGGCAACGAAGTAGCACGCGATTTCCGTTACGCCCGCAACCTGCTGTCCGGCCTCGATATCCTTGGCCTCGATCGCTTCGACCCCGGCGGGTCGGTGGTGCTGGCCCAGTTCAAGACCCGGCCGCTGACCCAGGCGGAAATCACGCGCGCCTTCAACCTCCGGCTCAAACGCAAGTTTGACCAGCACGGCATCAGCATGGCCACCCAACGGGTGACGGTGCAGGTCGAAGGCGGAACACTCGCCGCTGGCCAGGCAGTTCAGGCCGATGACCTGGCAGCTGGTGCCGCCGCCGCCCGCACGCCAGGCGCCCCCGCCGCCGGCTGAGCCTGCGACGGGATGCACAAGACGCACGCAGAAACGGGTACGCCTTGCCGGCCCGTGTGCCGGGCGGCGGTATTTCAGCGCTGAAATATTTTGAAATAATCGGCAAAACAACAGCTTATACAACACTGCCGTTTGCGAAGTTATGCTCGGATACGCATAATGCCGCCAGCGGTAACGCAGAGAAACGGCGCCCTGTAAAACGGGCGACCCGATCCTGTCCGGTGGCGCACGCCACATCGGAGCCGGCCATCGCGAGCCAGCCGTACCAGCTGGCCAGGAAAAAGCGCAAAGCGGAATCGGGCGAAAGCCACCGGGGAGAAAAACAATATGGGCTACCATCCATCGGCGGACGAAGACTTCCATCGTCTGATCGATTCGATTTATGAGTCGGCGCTTGATGTCACCGCCATGCCTGCCGCGCTCGGCCTCTTCTCCAGCTACACCGACACCGACAGCCCGCATTACCTGGTATGGGACAAGTTGTCCGGGCAGGCACGCCTCGGCGTCACCCCGCACGGCTGCTTCTCGGCGCAAGGCACGCATGTCCCGGAGGGCCTGCACGCGCTGGCGAACCTGCCGGCGCGCACGCTCGCCGTCGCCCACGCGGGCGAAGGCGAGGACGAAGCACCCTGGCGAGCGCCGGCGCATGGCGCCGACCTGGAGCAAGGCATCCGCCTGCTCGATACCGCCGAGGTCTGCGTGCTGATGGGCGGCACCGGCCGCGACGGCCGGCAGGGCGCCGGTTTCGGTGGCACGGACGCCTCGGCCTGCCGCAGCCGGCGTCTGGCGCGCGTGCTGCCGCACTGGGCACGCGCCGCGCGCATGCAGCAGCGCAACTTCGAACTGAGCGGCCTGGCCGCCCTTGGCCTGGCCGGGCTCGATTCGCTCGACTTCGGCGTGATGGTGCTGCAGGCCGACATGCGTGTGCGCTACGCCAATATCTGGGCCGAAGCGCTGGTGCAGGCCGACAGCCAGCTGGCGCTGGAAAACGGTGTGCTCACCGCCCACGATCCCAACCTGCACGTCACGCTGCACAAGCTGCTGGAGCGCGCCATGCATCCCCGCAGTGGCGAGGCGGCGGCCGGCTCGTGGATGCATATCACTTCGGGCGGCCAGCCCGTGCCCATCATCGTGCTGCCGCTGGTGGCGCGCCAGCCGGTGGAAGGCCCGTGGCAACTGCCGTTCGCCATGGTGCTGATGGGCAACTCGGAATCGCGCTCGGTGCTCGACACCTCGGTGCTGACCTCGCTGTTCGGCCTGTCGCGCAAGGAAAGCATCGTCGCCATCCGCCTTGCGGCCGGCGAAACCCTCAACGAAATCGCCGAACGCGAGTTTGTTTCTCCGCATACGGTACGCGTGCATATCCGCGACATCCTGCGCAAGACCGGCACCCACCGCCAAAGCGAACTGGTGCGCCTGCTACACCTGCTGCCGGGCGTGGCGCTGGAACGCGCCGGCACGCCGCGTGGCGGCCGGGTGTCCATCTGATCCAGGCCACGAGCCCGGCCTAGCCGGCCGCGGCGCGGGCTACCTCCAGCAGGCGCTGCACCTGGCGATCGTCGCTGTCGGTGGGCGTGGCCAGCGCAATGCCGATGCGCGCGGCCGGCCGCGGACTGGTCAGCCGCAGGAAACGCACGCGCCGGTTGGTATAGCGCGCCGCCACGCTGGGCACCAGCGCCACCCCCAGGCCGCTCTCCACCAGGCTGACGATGGTCTGCACCTGCACCGCCTCTTGCGTCACACGCGGCACGAAGCCCGCTTGCTGGCAAATCATCATGGCCACCGCCTGGAGGTTTGGCACATCCGCGATCGGATGCATGATGAAGGGCTCGCCGGCGAGTGCCTTGAGCGCGATCGCATCGCTCGCGGCAAAGCGGCTGTCGGCCGGCACCGCGGCCACGAATTCGTCGGTCTCCAGTGGCATGAGCGTATAGCCGCCACTGCTCAGGATGGGAAAGCGCACCAGCCCGGCATCGAGCTGATGGCGCTCCAGCCGGTCCAGGATCGCCGCCGAGGTGGATTCATGCAGGATCAGCTCGATGCCAGGGTGGGCCGCGCGGAACGCCGGGATCAGCCTGGGCAGCAAGGCATAGGTAGCCGATCCGACAAAGCCCACGCGCAACGCGCCGCGTTCGCCATGCGCCGCGGCCAGCGCCGCCGCACGCGCCTGGGCCACGTGGAACAGCGCGCGCCGGGCATCGTGCAGCGCGGCCTCGCCGGCCTGGGTCAGCCGCACCCCGCGCGAAGTGCGCACGAACAGCGGCGTGCCGAGCGAATCCTCCAGCTTGCGGATCGAAATGGATAGTGGCGGCTGCGCCATGTGCAGGCGCTCGGCCGCGCGATGGAAGTTCCCGGTCTCGGCCAGGGCAACGAACTGCTGAATTTGACGAAGGTCCACGTTGATATCCGCTGAATATCGGATCCTAAAAATCTAATATTAGACGCAAACCATTGCCCTGTTCTACCCTGTGACCATCGGCATTCGCACGGCCACACCCGGCCGCAAGCGGCAACCGGCACAAGAACAGACAGGAGACCCCAGGCATGTTGCCCCTCTCAGGCATCCGCGTGATCGACCTATCCACGGTCGTGATGGGCCCGTACGCCAGCCAGTGGCTGGCCGACCTCGGCGCCGAAGTGATCAAGGTGGAACCCCCCGAAGGCGATTCCACGCGGCGCACCGGCCCCGCCGCCGAAGACGGCATGTCGGCCATCTTCCTGGGCGTGAACCGCAGCAAGAAGAGCGTGGCGCTCAATCTCAAGCTGCCCGCGGCCCAGGCCGCGCTGGAGCGCCTGCTGGCGAGCGCCGATGTGTTCGTGCACAGCATGCGCCCGCAGAAGCTGGGCGGTCTGGGGCTGGAACCCGCCGCCGTGATGGCGCGCCATCCGCGCCTGGTCTACGTCAGCTTGCTGGGCTTTGCCGAGGAGGGTCCCTATGGCGGCCGCCCGGCCTACGACGACATCATCCAGGGCTTGTCCGGCAACGCCGCGCTGATGGCGGCGCAAACCGGCACTGTGCGCTATTTCCCCACCATCGCGGCCGACAAGACCAGTGGCCTGGTGGCGGCGCTGTCGATCTCGGCCGCCCTTGCCGGGCGCGAGCGCCAGGGCGGCAAGGGCACGCTGGTGGAAGTGCCGATGTTCGAGTCGATGGTGGCCTTCAACCTGGTCGAACATCTGTACGGCCAGCATTTCGAACCGCCGCGCGGGCCTGCCGGCTATCCGCGCGTGCTGGCGCCACTGCGCCGGCCGTACCAGACCGCCGACGGCCACGTCTGCATGATGCCGTACACCGATGCGCACTGGCGTGACTTCTTTACCGCCGCGGGCCGTCCCGACCTGGCGGCCGACGCGCGTTTCACCGGCATCGCCGCGCGCACGCAGCATATCGAAACGCTGTACGAACTGACCGGCGAAATCGTGCGCGCGCGCACCACCGACGCCTGGCTGGCGCTGTGCGAAACGCTGCAGATCCCGGTCGCGCGCGTCAACCAGCTCGCCGAACTGGTGGACGACCCGCACCTGCGCGCCACCGGCTTCTTCGACATGCTGGACGACCCGGCCATGGGCACGCTGCGCTTTCCCGGCGCACCGGTGCGGTTCGACGGTGAACGCGCGGCGCCGGCACTGCCGCCGCGCCTGGGGGAGCACACCCGCGGACTGCTCGGCGAGGCGGGCCTGACCACCCAGCAGATCGACGAGCTGGGACGGGACGGCGCAGCCTATTGCGCGCCCCCGGCCGCCGACGCCTAACCCCTGCCCCATTCCCGCTCCTAACATAAAGGAAGCCGGCCGCCGATGGCGGCCCTCACCAGGAGACGCCGTGCCCCATACCCAACTTCCCCGCCTCGGCCAGGGCTTTTATTGGCAGGACATCAAGGAAGGCCAGGCCTTCCAGACCTTTCGCCGCACCGTGACCGAGACCGACCTGGTCAACTTCATCTCGGTCACCGGCATGCTGGAGGCCATCTTTATCGAAGCGGGCTACGACGGCGGCGCCATTCATGGCCGGCCCGTGCCCGCCGCGCTGACCTACGCGATGATCGAGGGCTTCATCCTGCAGACCATGATCCAGGGCACCGGGCTGGCCATGCTGGAGCTGACCCAGAAAATCCTGGCCCCGGTGGTGGTAGGCGACACGATCTGGGCCACCGTCACCGTGACGGGCATCCGCCCGACCTCGCGCAACGGCCGCGCCGTGGTGGACTCGGACATCGAGGTCTTTAACCAGCGCCATGAACGCGTCATGACCTATTCCGCCCGGCGCCTGCTGGCCGGCCGCTAGCCCGTTGGCCCAGTTAGCCCGCGGCGCGAGCCGCCAACACCGGAGGAGACTGCATGCCAGGACAAGGCAAGAAGAAAAACGACAAGACGGATAAAGGGACCAGCGCGGCGATTCGCCGCCGCAGCCGCAGGCTCGCCCTGCTGGCCCCAGCGATCCTGGTGCTCGGCGCATTCGCAACCCCTGCCCGCGCCGCCGGCTATCCCGCCCACCCCGTCAAGCTGGTGGTGCCGTTTCCGCCGGGCGGGCCCACCGACCTGGTGTCGCGCGTCATCGCCAGGAAGATGTCGGAGGAACTGGGCCAGCAGGTGATCGTGGACAACCGGCCCGGCGCCAATGGCAATATCGCCGCGGAGCTGGTCGCCAAATCGCCGGCGGATGGCTACACGGTGCTCTACAACACCTCGTCGATCGCGCTAAGCCCGGCGTTGTACAAGCATCTGTCCTACGACGTGCGGCGCGACTTCGCCCCGGTGGCGATGACGGCGATGGTGCCGCTGGTGCTGGAGGTCAACGCCCAGGTACCGGCCACCAACCTGGCCGAGTTCATCCAGTACCTGAAAGCCAACCCCGGCAAGCTGACCTACGGCTCGGCCGGCAACGGCAACGTGACCCACCTCGCGGCCTTCCTGTTCCTGCAGGCCAACGGCCTGTCGGCGGTGCACGCGCCCTACAAGGGCAGCGCGCCGGCGCTGACCGACCTGGCCGGCGGCCAGGTGCAGTTCATGACCGACACCATCAACTCCTCGCTGCCGTTTATCCGCGACAAGCGCATGAAGGCGCTCGCGGTGACCAGCATCACGCGCAGCGCGCAACTGCCCGATGTGCCGACCGTGGCCGAGACCGTGATGCCTGGCTTTGAGGTGGGCGCCTGGCAAGGCATGCTGGTGCCGGCCAGGACGCCGCCCGAGATCGTGCAAAAACTCAACGCCGCCACGCTCAAGGCGCTGGCCGCGCCGGACGTGCGCGCCAGCCTGGCCGCGCAGGGCGCCGAGCCGCGCGGCAACAGCCCCGAAGCCTACGGGAAGTACCTGGCGCAGGAAATCACGCGCTGGCAAAAGGTGGTGAAGGACTCCGGCGTGACGCTGGAATGATCCGCCCCTTCCCCATCGCGCGCACCGCCTGTCACGGAGAACCGTCTTGACTTCCCTGCTGAGTACCTTCCAACTCACCGCCCTGCCACCGGCGGCTGCCGCCTTCCGGCGCGAGGTGAAAGCCTTCCTCGCCGAACATCTGCCCGAACTGCCGCCCGAGAAGCGCGCGCGCTCCTGGATGGGCTTCAACGCCCGTTTCAGCCGCGCGCTCGCGGGCCGCGGCTGGGTGGGCATCACCTTGCCCGCGCAATACGGCGGCGCCGGACTCGATCCGTTCTCGCGCTTCGTGCTGGTGGAGGAACTGCTGGCCTGCGGCGCCCCGGTTTCGGCCCACTGGATTGCCGACCGCCAAAGCGGGCCGCTGATCCTGCGCTACGGCAGCGACGAGCAGAAAGCCTTCTACCTGCCCCGCATCTGCAAGGGCGAGGCCTTCTTCTGCATCGGCATGAGCGAGCCCAACTCCGGCTCCGACCTCGCCAGCGTGGCCACCCGCGCCGTGCCCGAGCCGGACGGCGGCTGGCGCCTGAACGGCCGCAAGATCTGGACGACCAATGCCGACCGCTGCCACTACATGCTGGCGCTGGTGCGCACCTCCGGCAATGCCGAGGACCGCCAGCGCGGTTTGTCGCAGGTCATCGTCGACCTGTCCGCGCCAGGCGTCACGGTGCGCCCGATTCATGACCTGGCGGGCGATGCGCACTTCTCCGAAGTCAGCTTCGAGGACGTGATGCTGCCCGCGCAGGCACTGGTCGGCCGCGAAGGCAGCGGCTGGGAACAGGTCAACGCGGAGCTGGCCTTCGAGCGCAGCGGGCCGGAACGGCTGTATTCCAGCGTGGTGCTGCTCGATACCTGGATCGCGGCGCTGCGGCGCGTGCCGGAGGCGCGGCGCGACACCGTCACCATCGGCCGGCTGGCGGCCAGGCTGGCGGTGCTGCGCGCCATGTCGCTGGCGGTCACGGCCCGGCTCGCCGCTGGCGAAAGCCCGGTGGTGGAAGCCGCGCTGGTCAAGGACCTTGGCACGGAGTTCGAACAGTCCATCCCCGCGCTGGCCGAAGCCGCGCTGGGCGCCGACCCGCAACTCGCCGCCGATCCCGGCCTGTACCGCACCCTGGCCTATGTCAGCCAGGTCGCACCATCCTATTCGCTGCGCGGTGGCACGCGCGAGATCCTGCGCGGCATGATCGCCCGGGGCCTTGGCCTGCGCTGAACCGGAGTTCCAACATGCATAACGCTTACTCGGACGCGCTCGATACCGTGCTGCGCGACTGCTGCACGCCCGCCGCAGTCCGCGCCGTGGAACGCGGCGAAGATCACCAGCCGCTATGGCAGGCGCTGCAAGACAGCGGCTTTGCCGACTGCCTGCTGCCGGAGGACGCCGGCGGCGCCGGCCTGCCGCTGGACGACCTGGCGCCGGTGTTGTTTACGCTGGGCCGTCATGCGGTGCCCTTGCCGCTGGGCCAGACGCTGTTCGCCCGCGCGCTGCTGCATGCCGCCGGGCTGGCGGTGCCGCCCGAGCCCATCGCGCTCGCGAGCTTCGACAGCGGCGCGGATACCGCGCTGGTACCCGGGGGCGCGCAGGCGGCGTGGTTCCTGGTGCAGGAAGACACGCACTGCGTGCTGCTGCCGCGCGCCCAGGCACAGGCCAGCGCGACCGGCGTCCATGCGGACCTCGCCGTGAGCCTGCCGCGCCCCCCGCGCGATGGCTTGCCCGCCTTCACGCTGCCGGCCGGTGCCCTGCGCCAGACCGGCGCCTGCCTGCATGCCGCGCAACTGGCTGGCGCGATGTCGCATGTATTCGAGATGACGCTGCAATATGCCAACGACCGCCAGCAGTTCGGCCGCGCCATTGGCAAGTTCCAGGCCATCCAGCACCAGATCAGCATCATGGCCGAGCACGTCACCGCCGCGCGCATGGCCGCGCAGATCGCCTGCGCCGCCGGTGGCTGGCGGCCGGACCCGCTGCGCGCGGCCATCGGCAAGCTCAACGCCAGCGAGGCCGTCACGCCGGTGGCTGCCATCGCGCACGCCGTGCACGGCGCCATCGGCATCACCGAGGAATACGACCTGCAACTCTATACGCGCCGCCTGCATGCCTGGCGGCTGGCAGACGGGTCGGAAACGTACTGGGCGCGGGTGGTGGGTGAACTGGTGTGCGGCCAGGCCGGGCCAGGGGTGGTGGATACGGTGCGTGGCTGGAGTACCGACGCGGCCTGAACCGCAGAGCCGGCCAGGCCGGCCTAGCCGGCTTCCGGCTCGCGCTGCAGCAGGCCCCAGCACTGGCGAACGAGTTCGTCCTCCAGCGCAGGGCTGCCGAGCAGGGGCGAGCGCTCCAGCGAGGCCGCCCGCACCACGCCGAACAAGGCGCGGGTCAGCGCAAACATCTGGGCCGGGGCAGGCACCCGCAGCGCGCCCATGCCGAGCGCCTGCAGTTGCGCGCCAATCCGTTCGCTGGCCATGCGCAGCGCCGCCACGGCGTCTTCGTCGCGGTCGTGGCGCCAGGCCAGGCGGGCCAGCGCGCGGGTGTGGTCATCGTACCCGCCGAAACTGAGCACATAAGCCTGTACATAGGCGCGCAGCGCGGCGCGGGCGGCTTCCTTCCCGGACATGCCCGCCGTGGCCGGCACCGCCGCCATGCGCTCGGCCAGCATCGTTTCCAGCGCGATCATGGCGGCGTCGCGCTGTTGCTCGATCAAGGCCCGGAGGATGGCCGCGCGGTCGGCGAAGTACTGGTAGAGCGAGCCGACCGATACGCCCGCCAGGGCGGCGATCTGCTCGGTGGTAGGTTCGGGCTGGCCACGCATCTCGTGTTCCGCGAACAATTTCGCCGCGGCCTGCAAGATGGCTTGCACGGTATGTTGCGCGCGCTGCTGCGAGGGCTGGCGGCGCTTGGGCGGTTCGGTGGCGGCGGGCATGATGGAATCTGAGCGGAAAGCGAATTGGCCGGCATGCGGTAAGCCGCTAGATTGTCGCACGCTGCCCGTCACGCACGGGCCATCGAGACAGGTCCCAGATCATGCATGCCGCTTCCTCGCCGTCACCCGTTCCACCAACATCGACAGAGCCGGTTTACGCCCCCGGCGTGCACCGCGCGCCTACCGCGATCGTAGCCGGCGCCGGCATTGCCGGCCTGTGCGCGGCGGATGCACTCGCGCGTGCCGGCGTGCAGGTGCGCGTGTTCGAAGCCGCCCAGGAGGCTGGCGGCCGCATGCGCACTGAAACCTTCGGACGGCATGTGATCGAATGCGGCGCGCAGTTCCTGTCCACCGGCTATACGGTGCTAACGGCACTGGCTCGGCAGCTAGGCCTGGCTGGCGGCCTGCGCGCAGCCAGCCAGGTCAGCGCGGTGATACGGCAAGGCCGCCCGTGCCGCGTGCGCGCGCAGAGCATGCTGGACCCGCTGCGCAGCGGCCTGCTGGGACTGCCAGCCTGGCTGCGCCTGGGGCTGGCGCTGGGCCGTGAAGGCCGCGCACTGCGCACGCTCCCGCTCAACGACCTGCGCCAATGGGCTCGCTACGACGAGGAATCCGCCAGCGAGTGGCTTGACCGCCGTGGCTGCGGCGAAGCGCTCGCCTACGTCACGGAGCCATTGCTGCAAGGCTTCTATTTCCTCACGCCGGAAACATCATCCGCGGCGCTGATGCTGCTGGCCAGCGGCTTCGGCGCGCGCCGCTGCAGCACCACCTCGCTGGCCGGCGGCATGCAGAGCCTGCCGCGCGCGCTGGCGGGCCCGCTACGTGTGGAAACAGGACGGCGTGTCGATGCCATCCGCCAGCAAGACACCGGCGTGGTAGTGAGCGGTGCGGGCTTCGAAGCCCGCGCCGACTTTGTCGTGTGCGCGTTGCCGGCACCATTCGCCCGGCAAGCCTGGCCGGGCGCGGACGCGCTGGAGCGCCGCCTGCTCGCCACCGGCTACAGCCGCACCATCAACCTGTCGCTGCTCGCGCGGCCTGATTTCCGTGTGCCGCGGGCCCTGGCGGGCACCTATGGCGTGCTGGTGCCGCGTGCCGAGCGCCGCCATGTGGCCGCACTGGCACTGGATGCGGGAAAGCACCACCTTGGCGACCCCGCCAACGGACACGGACAGGTGATCCAGGTCATGCTGGAAGACCGCCCCGCCGCCGACCGGCTGGGCGCAAGCGATGCGCAAATCCTCGCCGACGTGCTGCCCGAGGTCGAGCGCCACCTGCCGGGGATTTCACGTCAGATAGAGGACTGCCTGGTCACGCGCTGGGCGCAGGCGATGCCCGCCGTGCCGGTCGGCCGCGCCGCCGATGTGCGGGCGTACCGCAGCCGTCCGCCTGCACCACGGCAACGGGTCTTCCTGGCGGGGGACTATATGAACGCGCCCTTCACGGAGGCTGCCGCGGCGACCGGGCACTGGGCCGCGGAGGCCATCATGCGGACGCTTCAGGCGGCGGCACGGGCCGGCGCGCGGCCGGCGTGACGCCGCGCGCGGACAACCGACAGCAGCCGCCCGCGCGGTAACGAAGCGATCAAGCGGCCTTGCGATGCCGGCGTTCCGGCTTGCATTCGTACTTGGATTCGCGGCGACCGTCTTCGTAGGCCACCTCCAGCCGCACCGTGAAACCCCACAGCCGCGTGACGTGGCGGATCACCTCATCGAAGTTCTGCGCCAGCGGACGGCGGTCGTTCTGCAGGTGGCGCAGCGTCAGCGAGCGGTCGCCGCCCACATCCACGTTGGTGATCTGGATATTGGGCTCCATGTTCGACAAGTCGTACTGGTTGGCCAGCAACTGCCGGATATTCCGGTAGCCCTCGTCGTCATGGATGGCGGTCACGCGCAGCTTGCCTTCGCGGTCGTCGTCGAGCACGGAGAACAGCTTGAGCTCACGGATCACGCGCGGCGACAGGAACTGCAGCAGGAAGCTCTCGTCCTTGAAGTTGCGCATGGCGAAATCGAGCGTCTTGCGCCAGTCGCTGCCGGCGAATTCCGGAGCCCAGCGATAGTCTTCCTCGGTCGGGTTCTCGCACATGCGGCGCAGGTCCTGGAACATCAGGAAACCCACGGTGTACGGGTTGAGGCCGCTGTAGTACGGGCTGTTGTACGGCGGCTGGTAAATCACGTTGGTGTGCGCCTGCAGCAATTCCATCATGAAGGCGTCGTTGACCAGGCCTTCTTCATATAGCTGGTGCAGGATGGTGTAGTGCCAGAACGTGGCCCAGCCTTCGTTCATGACCTTGGTCTGGCGCTGCGGATAGAAGTACTGCGCGATCTTGCGCACGATGCGCACGATCTCGCGCTGCCAGGGCGCGAGCTTGGGCGCATTCTTCTCGATGAAGTAGAGCAGGTTTTCCTGCGGCTCCGGCGGGAAGGGCACATCGCGCTCCAGCCCTTCATCGTCTTCGAGCGCGTGCGCGCGGTGCTTGGGCAGGGTGCGCCACAGGTCGTTGACCTGCGTCTGCAGGTAATTCTCCCGCTCGGTCTGGCGCGCCTGCTCCTCGGCAATGGAGAGCTTCTTGGGGCGCTTGTAGCGATCCACGCCGTAGTTCTGCAGCGCGTGGCAGGAATCCAGCAACTGTTCCACTTCCTGCTCGCCGTAACGCTGCTCGCATTCGGCTACATAGTTCTTGGCGAACAGCAGGTAGTCGATGATGGCGTCCGCATTGGTCCAGGTGCGGAACAGGTAGTTGCCCTTGAAGAAGGAGTTGTGGCCATAGCAGGCGTGCGCGATTGTCAGCGCCTGCATTGGCATGGTGTTCTCCTCCATCAGGTAGGCAATGCAGGGATTCGAGTTGATCACGATCTCGTAGGCCAGCCCCATATGCCCGCGCTGGTAGCTGCGCTCCGACGCCAGGAAATGCTTGCCATACGACCAGTGGTTGTAGCCGACGGGCAGCCCGGACGACGCGTACGCGTCGAGCATCTGCTCGGCGGTAATGATCTCGACCTGATTGGGATAGGTGTCCAGGCCGAAATCGCCGGCAATGCGGGCGATTTCGCGGTCATAGCGCTGGATCAGCTCGAAGGTCCACTCCGAGCCGGTGGAGAGATATGCCATTTACGACCCCCGTTGCGGGTGAAGCCCATGCCCGCGTGTCAGTCTCAAAACGACCTTGGGTTGTTCCCCTCTCCCGCGAGCGGGAGAGGGGGCGGGGAAGAGGGCGGGTGCATCGACGAAGCGTCCGCGCCTGAAAACCATCCCTCTCCCCTACCTCTCCCCAGAGGGGAGAGGGGGAAAACCTGCCTCAGCGGCTCGACGGCCAGGCCGCTTTCTTCTGGAACAGGTCATGCAGCACGGGATAGATCTCGTCCGGCCCGATGATGCGCTGCATGGCGAAGTTCTCGTAGCGCTCCTTCACCGCCAGATACTCTTCCCAGAGATTCTGCGGTTCCTCCGAAGCCACCTCCACATAGGCGTAATACTGCACCAGCGGCAGGATGGACTCGCGCAGCAAGCGCCCGCACAACTCCGAATCGCCCGCCCAGTTGTCGCCGTCCGACGCCTGGGCGCAGTAGATATTCCACTGGCTGGCGGGGTAGCGGTCGTGGATCACCTCGACCATCAGCTTGAGCGCGCTGGATACAACCGTACCACCGGATTCGCGCGAATGGAAGAAATCCTCCTCGTTGACTTCCTTCGCCACCGTGTGATGGCGAATGAACACCACGTCGATGCGATCGTAGTTGCGCTTGAGGAATAGATACAGAAGCATGAAGAAGCGCTTGGCGAGATCCTTGCGGCTCTCGTCCATGGAACCCGAGACGTCCATCAGGCAGAACATCACCGCCTGCGCCTGCGGCCGCTTCTTCAGCACGCGGTTGTTGTACCGCAGGTCGAGCTTCTCGATAAAGGGCACGCGTTCCACGCAGGAGCGCAGGTGGCGCATCTCCTTCATCAGTTCCAGCGCGCGTGCCGAATAAGGCCCGTCCTGCTCCAGCACCTCGCCATATTCCTGCTCCAGCAGCACGAGTTTTTTCTGGTAGGGGCTCGACAAGGCGATGCGCCGCCCGAGCGAGCTTCGCATCGTGCGCAGGATGGACAGATTGGAAGGGGTACCGTCGATGGAGAAGCCAGCCCTGACCTTGCGGACCTCGGCGATCTTGGCGAGGTGGCGCTTGGCCATGTCCGGCAGCGCCATGTCCTCGAAAAAGAAGTTGAGGAAATCCTCGCGCGACAGGGTGAAGACGAAATCATCCTCGCCTTCGCCCGAATCGCTCGCCTTGGAGCCGCCTCCACCGCCGCCTTGCTGCTGGCGGTCGAAGCTATCCCCCCGGACAAATTTCTTGTTGCCCGGATGGATCCACTCCCGCCGGCCGCCCTGGCCGTGGTGGAAGGCAGGTTCGGAGATGTCCTTGACCGGAATGGACACCTGCCCGCTTTGCTCGATGTCCATGATCTTCCGGCCGGACACCGCCTTCGCTACCGCCTGGCGTATCTGCTCGCGGTAGCGTTTGATGAAGCGTTGCTGGTTGACGGCACTCTTGTTGCCGCCGTTCTCGCGCCGATCGATGACCGTGGCCATATGCTTGCCCTCTTGGAGAGGCCTCGTCCAGGCGCCGTTACGATGATTTTCTTACGCGCAAATACCACTCCACAAGTAAGCGGACCTGCTTCGCCGTGTAGCCTTTCTCAACCATGCGGTTGACGAAATTCGCGTGCTTGTCCTGGTCCTCGCGAGAGGACTTGGCGTTGAACGAGATCACGGGCAGCAAGTCTTCGGTGGTGGAGAACATGCGCTTCTCGATCACCATGCGCAACTTCTCGTAGCTGGTCCACGCGGGGTTCTTGCCCGCGTTGTTGGCCCGCGCCCGCAGCACGAAGTTGACGATCTCGTTGCGGAAGTCCTTGGGGTTGGATATCCCCGCGGGTTTTTCCACTTTCTCCAGCTCGTCGTTCAGCGCATTGCGGTCGAGAATCTCGCCGGTGTTCGGGTCGCGATATTCCTGGTCCTGGATCCACAGGTCGGCAAACACCACGTAGCGGTCGAAGATGTTCTGGCCGTATTCGGAGTACGACTCCAGGTAAGCAGTCTGGATCTCCTTGCCGATGAAATCCACGAACGGCGCGGTCAGATACTCCTTGATGTAAGACCGCAGCTTGGCCTCCTGTTCCGGCGGGAACTGCTCGCGCTCGATCTGTTGCTCGAGCACATAGAGCAGGTGCACCGGATTGGCGGCCACCTCGGTGTTGTCGAAATTGAAGACCTTAGACAAGACCTTGAAGGCAAAGCGCGTGGACAAGCCGTTCATGCCTTCGTCGATGCCGGCGTAGTCGCGGTACTCCTGGTACGACTTGGCCTTGGGGTCGACGTCCTTCAGGCTCTCGCCGTCATAGACGCGCATCTTGGAGAAGATGTTCGAATTCTCCGGCTCCTTGATGCGGGTGAGCACGGCGAACTGTCCCATCATCTTCAAGGTGTTGGGCGCGCAGGGCGCGGCCGACAGCGAACTGCTGCGCAGCAGCTTGTCATAGATCTTCACCTCGTCCGACACGCGCAGGCAGTACGGCACCTTGACGATGTAGATCCGGTCGAGGAAAGCCTCGTTGTTCTTGTCCGCCTTGAAGGTCGTCCACTCGGCCTCGTTCGAGTGCGCCAGGATGACGCCGTCGAAGGGGATCGCGCCGAAGCCTTCGGTACCCTTGTAGTTTCCTTCCTGGGTGGCGGTCAGCAACGGGTGCAGGACCTTGATAGGCGCCTTGAACATTTCGACGAACTCGAGCAACCCGCGGTTGGCCAGGCAGAGGCCTCCGGAGTACGAGTAAGCATCTGGATCGTCCTGCGGGAAATCTTCCAGCTTGCGGATATCGACCTTACCGACCAGCGAGGAGATGTCCTGGTTGTTTTCATCGCCGGGCTCCGTCTTCGAGATCGCGATCTGCGAGAGCACCGAGGGACGCAGCTTGACCACACGGAAGCGCGTGATGTCACCGTTGAACTCGTGCAGGCGCTTGACGGCCCATGGCGAGGCGATGGTGTTGAGATAACGCACCGGGATGCCATAGTCCTCTTCCAGAATCTTGCCGTCCTCCTCGGGCGAGAACAGCCCGAGCGGCGATTCATGGATCGGCGAGCCCTTCAATGCGTAGATGGGAACCTGCTCCATCAGCGCCTTGAGTTTTTCCGCCAGCGAGGACTTGCCACCGCCCGGAGGCCCGAGCAGGTAGAGGATCTGCTTGCGTTCCTCGAGACCCTGGGCGGCATGCTTGAAGAACGCGACGATCTGCTCGATCGTGTCTTCCATGCCGTAGAACTCGCGGAAGGCCGGATAGATCCTGATGACCTTGTTGAAGAACAGGCGGGACAGCCGAGGATCGTGGTGGGTGTCCACCAGTTCAGGCTGACCGATGGCGGCGAGCATGCGCTCGGCCGCGGTCGCATAGGCGGAAGGATCCTTCTTGCAGATATCCAGATACTCCTGGATGCTGTATTCCTCTTCCTTGCGAGCTTCGAAGCGTGTGGCGTAGTGGCCGAAAATGTCCATACCTCACTCCCGTCAGAGTCCCGTCCGAGGCGATGGTAGATCTACTACATCTACTACAACTCAAGATTCCGCGGCAGCGCTTGCGGCTCCGCCACCCCGGCTTGGCGGTGCTGCCATGTTGCGAAATCTTTACTTAATCATAGTCAAATAACGGCAGGAACTGAGACTCGGTTGACGAACTTTGCAACTGTGCAACGGATCCGCTCGACTCACCGTACCACCACCCCAGGCCCCGCTCGCGACGGGCATTTGAACCATGTCTTGTGACACACATTACACCTTTCCTGTACTCCCTGCACAGTTGGTTTTGTAACGAGAAGCACGCATCGATACCTCCAACCCTCGCTGCGCCGGGCTTTGCGGGCAGCCTACTTCCAACGTCCTACGGCATTGGCATGAGTGGCTGCCCGCATGGCCCCTCGCGCATCAAAGCGTGCGCGCCACCAGCTCCTTCATGATCTCGTTGGAGCCGCCGTAAATCTTGCTGACCCGCGCGTTCGCATACATGCGGGCGATCGGGTATTCGAGCATATAGCCGTACCCGCCATGCAGCTGCAGGCATTCGTCGATGATTTCGCAGTTCTTCTGCGAGCACCACCACTTCGCCATCGCCGCGGTGGGGGCATCGAGTTCGCCGGCGAGCAAACGCACCATGCAATCATCGACGAAGGTTGCGGCGATGGTTGCCTCGGTCTTGCACTCCGCGAGCTTGAAGCGCGTGTTTTGCATATCGATCAGCGGTTTTCCGAACACCTGCCGCTCGCGTACGTAGTCGGTCGTGAGTTCGATGGCGCGCTGCATGCTCGCCACCGCACCGAGCGCGATGATCATGCGCTCCTGCGGCAGTTGCTGCATCAATTGATAGAAACCCTGCCCCTCCACTTCGCCCAGCAGGTTATCCACCGGCACGCAGACATCGTCGAAGAACAGCTCGGCGGTGTCCTGGCCCTTCTGTCCGATTTTTTCAAGGATACGTCCACGCCTGAAGCCGGGCAGGTCCCGGGTCTCGACCATGATGAGAGAGACGCCGCGCGCGCCGGCTTCAGGATCCGTCTTGGCCACCACGCAGATCAGGTCGGCGTGGTAGCCGTTGGTGATAAAGGTTTTTGCACCGTTGATGCGATAGATGTCTCCGTTCTGGGTCTTTTCACGCACCGCTCGGGTGCGTACCGACTTCAGATCGGAGCCCGCGCCGGGCTCCGACATGGCGATGGCGGCCACCATGGCGCCTGACGCCATCTGGGGCAGCCATTTGCGCTTCTGCGCCTCGGTACCGTAGTTGAGCAAGTAATGGGCCACGATGCCACTGTGCACGCCGTTGCCCAGGCTGGTGGCAATGGCACGCGCCATTTCGATACAGATCACCGCCTCGTGCGCAAAGTTCCCACCGCCGCCGCCGTACTCTTCCGGAATGCTGGCGCACAGCAGGCCGACTTCGCCCGCGCGGTTCCAGACTTCGCGGTCGATGTAGCCGCGTTCGGCCCAGCGGGCTTCGTTCGGCACCAGCTCGCGCTCGACGAAGCGGCGCACGGTGTCCTGGAACATGCCCAGCTCTTCATTCATCCAGGGCACCTTGCGGGCTGCCATCGCCATGTTCTTGTCGGTATTTCCCATGATGTCTCCTTGATGGATATTGCGTTGCGCGGCACGAACGAGGGTCCGCGCTGCCTGTTGCCTTCCTTTCTTCAAGCCGGTACGAGCCGTGTTGCGTTGCAGTTCCGCCTGCCCGGTCTCGCGGTCAATCAGCGCATATGTGTTGAAGGCGGCATAAATCCGCTGCCTCAGTCGAGCTGGATGTGCGCGTCGCGCACGATGCGGGCCCACTTGGGGGTATCCGTCGCGACCAACGCCGCCAGCTCTTCGGAAGAGGACCCGACCGGCTGCAGCCCCATCGCCGAGAGCTTCTGCGAGACTTCGGGCAGGCGCACAATGCGGCCGATCTCGGTCGAGAGCCGATTGACCACGTCGCGCGGCGTATTGGCCGGCAGGAACACCGAGAACCAGCCGCTTGGCTCAAACCCGGCGAAACCGGCCTCCGCGAAGGTCGGCACGGCCGCCAGCGATTTGTAGCGCTGGGTGCCGGTGATGGCGAGAATCCTGAACTTCCCGCTATTCAGATGGCTGTTGGCGGAGGTCACGTCGACGAAGGCCGAATCCACCTGCCCGCCAAGCACGTCGCTCATCAGCGGCGCGGCGCCCTTGTATGGAATGTGCGTCAGCTCCAGCCCCGCCTGCATCTTCAACAGCTCGCCGTGCAGGTGCGAGGAAGTGCCGTTGCCGTAGGAGCCGTAGCTGAGCTTGCCGGATTTGGCCAGGGCGACGAACTCGGCCAATGTATTGGCCGGCACCCGGTTGGGCACCACGAACAGGTCGGAGGACCTGGCAATCAGCGAGACCGGCGCGAAATCGCGCGTCACGTCATAGGGAATGCGCTTGTACAGGCTGGGCGACTGGATCATGGCGGTAATGCCGAGCAGCACCGTGTAGCCGTCTGGTGGCGCCTTGGCCACGATGTCGTTGCCGAGCATGCCGCTGGCGCCGGGCTTGTTGTCGACCACGACCGGCTGGCCCCAGGCCTCGGTCAGGCGCTGGCCGATCATGCGCGCGATAGTGTCGGTGCCACCGCCGGCGGGATAAGGCACCACCATGCGAATGGGCCGTGCCGGATAGTTGCCCTGCGCCAGTGCCGGCCATTGCCATCCGGCCAGCAGCACGCCGCTGCCCAGTGCTGCCGCCTGGCCCAGCCAGTTGCGTCTCGTTGCTTTCATGCTGTCTCCTCTTGTAGCGTTCAGGCCGCGCGTCCGGCGGCTTCCGGTTGCGGCGGCGGGTCCTGATCTTGTCCCTGCTCCTGCTCCTGCTCCTGCAGCGCCCGCCACTGGATCTTGCCGGTGGCGGACTTGGGCAGGGCATCGACGAAAGTGACGATGCGCGGCACCTTGTAGGCGGCCAGGCGCTCGCGGCACCACGCCATGATCTGCTCGGCGCTGGCCTCGGGCGTGCCGCGCGCTCCCGGCTTGAGCGCCACCACCGCCTTCACGGTCTCGCCCCGGCGCGCATCGCGCGCGGCGATCACGCAGGCTTCGTGGATGGCTGGATGCCCGTAGAGCAGGTTCTCCACCTCGGCCGGCCAGACCTTGAAGCCGGACGCATTGATCATGCGCTTGAGCCGGTCGCGCATGAAGAAGTAGCCTTCGGCATCCATGAAACCCAGGTCACCGGTGCGCAGGAAGCGCTTGCCATCGATCTCGACGAACGATTCGGCATCGGCCTGCGGGTTGCGCCAGTAGCCGCGCATCACCTGCGCGCCGTGGGTCACGATCTCGCCCAGTTCGCCCTGCGGCAACTCGGCCAGCGTGTGTGGGTCGATCACGCGCGCGTCCACGCCGAAGGTGGCGATGCCCAGGCATTCGCGCTTGGGCCGGTGGCGCGGGTTGGACAGCAGGAAGGCGGCGGTTTCGGTCAGGCCGTAAGCCTCCACGTAGGGCAGCCCGAAGCGCTCCTGCAGCATGGTCGCCACGGCGTCGGGCATGGCGGCGCCGCCGCCGCCCAGGTAGGCGAGGCTGGAAAGATCGCGCTCGGCGATGCCGGGCTGCGCGAAGAAGTCCACCAGCATGGCGGGTGGGGCGCCCCACGTGGAAACCTGGTAGCGCTCGATCAGGTCTGCTGCCAGCGCGCGATCCCAGCGCGGCAGCAGCACAATGGTGGCGCCCAGGTAAAGCGGTGCATGGATGCCGTTCTGCATCCCGAGCAGGTGGAACATCGGCGCGACCGACAGTGACACGCCTTCCGGGCTGGCGCCACGCCACAACTGCGAGCCCACCGCAGCGCTCATCAGCGATCCGTGCGTATGCATGCAGCCCTTCGGGTTGCCGGTGGTGCCGGATGTATAGGCCAGCATGCACAGGGTGTCGTAGCCAGCCTGGTGCTCGCGCGGGACATGGCCCGCGGCGTCGGCCTGCGTCCACTGCGCCAGCGTGGCGTTTTCCGGCACGGATGCGGGCAGCGGGGCGCGCTCGTAAAGCCAGGCGGGTATGCCGTCGGTGCCGCAGGCGCTGTCGAGCATGTCGCCGTACTGGTGCACGATCACATGCGGCAGCCTGGCGCCATGCAGCGGCGCGATGCGCGGATACAGCTCGGCCGCGACGAAGGCCGCCACCGCGCCGCTGTCCTCCACCACATGCTCCAGTTCGCCGGTCAGCCACATCGGGTTGGCAGGCACCACCACGGCCTCGGCGCGCAGGATGGCGTAGTACGCCACGATGAACTGGGGGCAGTTCTGGCTGAACAGCACCACCCGGTCGCCCGGCGCCACGCCAACTTGCTGCAGGTAGCCGGCCATGCGTTCGATCTGCGTGTGCAGGCTGGCGTAGGTGATGGGGGTATGGAGGTACTGGATCGCGGTCTTGCCGGGATAGCGCCGGGCGGCGACCTCGACGTTATAAACCAGGCTGGTGCGTGGAACGCGCACCTCGGCCGGCATGCCGGGCGGCCAGAAGGGAGAGCGGTAGGCCGGGGAGGGAGAAGCGCAAGCAACTTGATTCATGGCGAACACAAAGTAAGGAAATCGCCGGCCGCCGCCGGCTCGGCTCTAGTCAAGGCGGATATTCCGGGTGCGGATCACCTTGCCCCAGCGCGCGTAGTCGCTGCGCATGGTGTCGCCGAAGGCGTCCGGCGTGCTGCCCATGAGCACCACGCCCATCTCGCTCATGCGGCCGCGCACGGCGGGCATCGCCAGCACGCGGTTGACGTCGGCGGAGAACTTCTCCACCACCGGGCGCGGCGCGGCGGCCGGCAGCAACAGCCCGAACCAGCCCATCGCATCCATGCCCGCGATGCCGCACTCGCGGAAGGTCGGCACGTCTGGCAATTGCGGTGCGCGCGCCGGCCCGGTCACCGCGAGCGCGCGCAGCCGTCCGGTGGCGGTGTGCGGGCGGGCGCCCATGACGGAGATGATGGCGGCAGGCACCTGGCCGCCAAGCAGGTCGTTCAGCTCGGGCGCCTCGCCTTTGTAGGACACATGGGTCATGTCGAGCCCGGCGGCGTCGTTGAAGACTTCCCCGAAGAGATGGCCGCTGGAGCCGGTGCCGAAGGAGCCGTAGTTGAATTGCTTCGGCCTGGACTTCACCAGCGCGATGAACTCGGCCAGCGTGGTGGCGGGCACCGAGTTGTGCACCGCGAATACCAGGCTGGTGGTGCCAAGGTTGGACACCGGCGCAAAATCGCGCACCGGGTCGAAAGGCGCCTTGGCGTACAGGCTCGGCGCCTGGACCAGGGTGGTGATGGTCAGCAGCGCGGTATGGCCGTCGGCATCGGCCTTGGCCACCGCGTCGGCACCAATCATGCCGCTGGCGCCGGGGCGGCTTTCCACCACGATGGGACGCTGCCACATCTTGCCGAGCGGCTCGGCAATGGCGCGCGCCAGCACATCGGTGGCACCGCCCGCCGGATAGGGCACGACCAGCCGCACCGGCTTGGCCGGGAAGCTATCTGCGCGGGCCGGGCGCAAGCCTAGCCCGAGGCCACCGGCGGCGAGGGCGCCGGCTCCGATCTGCTGCAATGCCTTGCGGCGCGTGTGCTGCATCGCTGCTCCTGTCAGGTCGGTTCCAGAGGGGACCGGAGAATGCCGCCGGCTCAGTCGAGCCGGATATTGAGTTTGCGGATCACGCCGGCCCAGTAAGCCTGGTCGGCACGCGCCACCTCGGTGAACTCCTGCGGCCGCGACCCTTTCACGATCAAGCCGAGGTCGGTCATGCGCTGCTGGATATCGGGGCTGGCCAGGATGGCGTTCACATCCGCCGAAACCTTGTCCACGATGGGCCGGGGCGTGCCGGCCGGGGCGAACAGGCCGAACCAGCCGGGGCCGTCGAGGCCGCGGTAGCCCAGTTCCTGGAAGGTCGGCACATCCGGCAGCAGGGGCGCGCGGGTGTTCCCCACCACCGCCAGCGCGCGCAGTTTGCCGGTCCGCAAGTGCGGCTTGATTCCCATCACGGAAATCGTGCCCAGCGACACCTGGCCACCCAGCAGATCGTTGAGCAGCGGCGCCTCGCCTTTGTATGGCACATGGACCATGTCCAGGCCGGCGGTGCCGGTGAACACCTCCATATAGAGATGGGCACCGCTGCCGGTGCCGTAGGTGCCATAGGAATAAGCCTTGGGACGGCTCTTCGCCAACTGCACCATCTCGGCAAGGTTGCCTGGCATGGACGAGTTGGCAGCCACCACGAGGTGCGTGGTCGCCAGTTCCGACACGGCGGTCAGGTCGCGTACGGGGTCGAAGGGCGGCTTGGCGTACTGGCTGGGCAATTGCACCACGCTGGTCAGCGTCAGCAACAGCGTGTAGCCGTCGGGAGCGGCCTTGACCACCGCGTCGGCGCCGATCATGCCGCTGGCGCCGGGGCGGTTCTCCACCACCACCGTGCGTTGCCACTGCTGGCCGAGCGGAGCGGCAATGGCGCGCGCGAGCACATCGGTGGCGCCACCGGCCGGATACGGCACGACCAGACGCACGGGCCGGGCCGGATAGCCGGACGTCCCGGTGCCTTGCGCGAGCGCGCTGGCCAGCCCGGCGAAGCCGCCACCCGCGGCCAGCGAGGCCGCGCCAAACCGCAACAGGGTCCTGCGACGTTCTGACTGCATCCTGCCTCCCATCGTTGAAGCGCCCGCCACGCCCCAATGGCCTGGTGCCGGCAAGAGATGAGATTGCGCGATGCTGCACTGCGTGGACAATGACCATTCGGCCCAAAATGATTGGCCGAATCGCTCAGGAAAAAGCCTGCCTTTGGTAAATCCGGATTGTGCAGGTGCGCCGCATCGGGCTAACTGGCGAGCATGGCCGGCAGAGAACCGGCACCGAACCGGTACATGACGGGCAACGATCCGTCCGTGCGCCTGGCGCGCTGCGGTGCAGCGAAGGCGCGGATGGCCGGACTGACCGGGGCGTCCAACGAGGACAAGGAGACCATGCATATCGCCGTACTCAGAGCGCCCGCGCCTTCATCGATGCCGGCGCCGCTCGGCTCCCGCCCGGCCGGCGCGATGGCCGCGCGACTGCCGCGCGTGCACGAGGCGCCGCGCGCCGGCCAGCCGCCCGCACGCCATACCATCGCGGTCCTGCAAGTGCACCAGATCATTCAGGGGGCAAGGCGCCTGGGCTGCGACATCGACGCCTTGCTGCGCCGCGCGGCCATCTCGCCGGCCTTGCTGCAATCGCCCAGCGCGCGCGTGACCCAGGGCCAGTTTGCCGCGCTGATGCGATCCATGCGCCGCGTCATGCGCGACGAATTCTGGGGATTGCTCAGCCGACCGGTGGCGCCGGGCGTGTTCGCGCAGGCCTGCCAGGCACTGATCCATTGCGCCACGCTGGAAGACGCCCTGCACGCCGGCCTGCACCAGTACCGCCTGCACCTGGACGATTTCGTCCCGCGGTTGCAGCAGCGCGGCGGCGTCGCCACCCTGCTGCTGCTGCCGCGCGCGCCCGCCACGCCCTGCCGGCACTACGCGGAATCCACGTTTGCCTTCCAGGCCTACGGCGTGGCCAACTGGCTGGCGGCGCAGCGCATCCCGCTCGCCGGCGTGGACATGGCCGCGTCAGCCACGGGCCAGACTGGCGGACAGTCCCGCCTGACGGACACCGAACGGGTCTTCAACACGCGGGTCCGCTACGGCCAGCCGTACACCGCACTGCACTTCGATGCCGGCTGGCTGCGCCTGCCGGTAGTACAGGACGCGGGCAGCCTGCGAGAGTTCCTCCATGACACGCCGCGCAACCTGCTGACCCGCTACCGCGACGACTCCTGCCTGGCCGAGCGTATCCGCCGCCACCTGCGCTGCCACCTGGACGGCGAGTTGCCCTCGCTGGAGCAGATGGCCGAGACACTGCGCCTGACGCCGCAAACGCTGCGCCGCCGCCTGCGCGACGAAGGCCGCGGCTACCAGAGCATCAAGGACAGCCTGCGCCGCGATGCCGCCATTGCCTTCCTGGAACACACGGACTTGCCGCTGCTGCAGGTGGCGCTGCGCGTAGGATTCTCCGAGCCCAGCACCTTCCACCGGGCATTCAAGAAATGGACCGGCGTGGCGCCGGGGGAATACCGGCAGCGGCAGATGATGGAATGCGCGGCCTGAGCCGCCGGGAGATGGCCTTATGGCGGAGCGCCCGATGGTCCGCGCAGGGGGATAGCGTGAACGAGGGGGAGGTGGTGGCGGTGGTGGGGGGAGTAGCGGCGCCAGGTTGCACAAGGGCGGTCCGCTGGCATTGACCTTCCGATACGCTGCGTCTCACCCGCAAGCGGGCGAGACGCAAGCCCGTGCGCCCTCAGCGGAACACCACCACCGGGATATCGCTATGTGTCAGCACTTTCTGGGTCTCGCTGCCGAGCAGCAGGCCGCTGATGCCGCGCCGTCCATGCGAGGCCATGAAGATAACGTCGCAACCCAGCTCCGTCGCCGTGGCGATGATGCCCCGATAGGGCGCGGCCGCAATGGAGGTGGCACCTGTACACGGTACGCCCGCCTGCGCCGCGGCGGCTTCGATCTTCGCCAGTTCCTCGCGCGCTGCCGCCTCGATGCGATGCTCGAAAACCGATCTCTTCTCATGGCCCGCGTCGCTGGACTGCAGGAAGGGATATTCCTCCAGGCAAATGTAGGGCGTCAGTTTGGCGCCGGTCGTCCGTGCAAACTCGATGGCCGCCGGGGTTGCCTTTTGCGAGAGTTCCGACCCGTCAACGGGAAGCAGGATGTGTTTGAACATGTGATGGCCTTTGGTTGGCGGAGATGGAATTGGCGTCAGGAAGCCGAAGCTTTGCGCAGTATGACGTAGAGCTTGTCCTTCAAGTGTAGCTTCTCCTTCTTGAGGACTTCGATGGCGACGCCGTCGGCGGGCACCACGCCCGCCTCCATGTTCTTGATCTCCTGGTCCAGCTCGTTGTGGCGGGAAAACAGCCGCGCGAAGTGGGCGTCTTGTGTTTTGAGGATGGATATCTGGTCGCGGAATTCCGGGAACATGGGCCTCACCTTGGGTGGGAGTTGGAAGGCTTGCAATTCAGGAACATTCTGCCGGGAACCGGGCACGCCCGGCTTGATATGGATCATGTCCGGTGGACAAGCAACCGGCGGCAACGCCGGCCCGCGCTGCCCCTCAAACCACGCCTTTCCCCCGCAACGCCTTGATCCTCTCGGCCGACATCCCGAGAATCTCGCCTAGCACCGCCTCGGTATGCTCTCCCAGCCGCGGCGGCGCCGAGTCGTACCGCACCGGGGTAGCCGACAGCCGTAGCGGGCTCTTCACCGTGGGGCACACACCGCCGTCGCTGCGCAGCATATCCACCTGCAGTTCGCGATACCGGACCTGCGGATCTTCAAGCACCTGCGCATAGTCGTTGATCGGCCCGCAAGGAATCCCCTCGCGCTCCAGTGCTTCCACCCATTGCGCGGTAGTGCCCGTGCGCATATGGGCCTCCAGCAGCGGCACCAGCATGTCGCGATTGACGATGCGGCCCGTACCGGTGGTGAAGCGTTCGTCCTGGGCCAGGTCCGGGCGCCGCACACCGCGGCAATATCCCTGCCACTGCCCGTCGTTGCCGGCCGCCACGATCATGTACCCGTCGGCAGTGGCAAACACGTGATACGGCACCATGTTGGCGTGCGCGTTGCCGAAGCGCTGCGGCGTCTTGCCGGTGATCTTCTGCGCAAGGATGGGCGTGGCGCCGACCGCGACCACCGCATCGAGCAGCGCCATGTCGATACGCTGGCCTTCGCCGGTACGCTCCGCATGGCGCAGTGCGGCCAGCACGGCCACGGTGGCATACATGCCGGTGAGCATATCCACCACCGCCACGCCAACCTTCTGCGGGCCGCCGCCGGGCAGGTCGTCGCGTTCGCCGGTAATGCTCATCAGCCCGCCGATGCCCTGGAAGATGAAGTCGTAGCCCGGCTTGTGCGCGCTCGGGCCTTCCTGCCCGTAGCCGGTGATGGAGCAATAGACCAGCGACGGGTTGATGGCCTTGAGGCTGTCGTAGTCGAGCCCGTAGCGCTTCAGGTCGCCGACCTTGTAGTTCTCCAGCACGATCTGCGATTTCGCCGCCAGCTCGCGCACGATGGCCTGCCCTTCGGCGCTGGCGATATCGAGCGTGACCGAGCGCTTGCCGCGGTTGGCGCCGGCGTAATAGCTCGCATCGCGCGAGGGTTTTCCCTCCCCATCCGGCAGCCAGGGCGGGCCCCAGGAACGGGTGTCGTCGCCCACGCCGGGGCGCTCCACCTTGATCACCTCGGCGCCGAGATCCGCCAGGTTCTGCGCGCACCACGGGCCGGCCAGGATGCGGGAGAGGTCCAGCACGCGCACGCCGTCAAGCGCGCTCTTCATTGTTGTTGTCGTTGTCGTCATGCACGGAACTCCGCTACGCCGTTGCTGAGCACGGTGACGTCGCGCGCGGGCACCCGAGCGTCGAACAGCACGCGGCCGGCGCCTTCGCGCCACATGCGCACTTCGAGGGTTTCGCCGGGGAATACCGGCCGGGAGAAGCGCACGTTGAGTTCGAGCAGGCGGTCGCCATCGCCATCGGCAAGGGTATCGACCAGCGCACGGGCGGCAACGCCATAGGTGCACAGCCCATGCAGGATGGGCTTGTCGAAGCCGGCGGCGCGCGCCACTTCGGGATCGGCGTGCAGCGGGTTGGGATCGGCATTGAGGCGGTAGAGCAGCGCGGCTTGCGGCAGGATCGCCAGGCTGCGCTGCGTGTCTGGTGCGCGTGCCGGCGCCGCAGGAAGCGCCTCGGGCGCGGTATCGCCCTGGCCGAAGCCACCATCGGCGCGGCAGAACGTGGTGTGGTTCACGGTAGCCAGTTCGGCACCGGTGGCGTCGTCCACCAGCGTGCGTTCCACGATCACCAGCGCGCCCTTGTCGGCGCCCTTGTCGATCACATGCGTCACCCGTGCGCGGGCGCGCACGGTACCGGCCGCCGGCAGCGGACGATGCAGGCGCAGGCGCTGTTCGCCGTGCACGATGCGGACCCAGTCGATGCCGCTCTTCGGGTCCTGCATCCAGAAGCCAGGGTAGGCCAGCACCACGGCCTGCGTGGGAAACGCCTTGAGCCGCGCCTCGTAGACGTAGCGCAACTGGCGCGGATCGGTGGGTTGTTCGCCCAGGCCAAGGCCCAGCGCGTAGAGGATGGAATCCTTCTCGCCGTAGGTCTGCCTGACCTCCGGAAAGTCCCAGTTCTTGATGCGTTCGTAGTCGAGCGGCATGGCGTCAGATCGGGTCCCAGTTGATCACGTCGGGCGAGCGTTCGAGCTTGAAAAAGCTGTTGCGCATGGCGGGGATGGCGATCTCGGCGATGGATTCCGGGGTCCAGCCTTCGCTCATATGCACCGAGCGCACCGGACGCGGCTGGCTCATCAGCATGATCTCGTTGGCGCGCACGGCAAAGATCTGCGCATTGACTTCATGCGCGGCATCGCTGGCGAGAAAGGCGGCCATCGGCGCGACCTTGTTGGCTTCCATCTTTTGCAGCTTGAGCACGCGGGCTTTCTCTTCCGGGGTCTCGGAAGGAATCGAGCTGGTCATGCGGCTCCACGCAAACGGCGCGATGCAGTTCGAGCGCACGTTGAAGCGGGCCATATCCAGCGCGATCGACTTGGACAGCGCGGCAATGCCAAGCTTGGCGGCCGAATAATTGGCCTGGCCCAGGTTGCCGATCAGGCCGGAGGTGGAGGTCATGTGCACGTAGGCGCCACTTTCCTGGTCCTTGAAGTGGTTGGCGGCGGCGCGGCTGACAAAGAAAGTGCCGTTGAGGTGGACGTCGATCACCGAGCGCCATTCCTCTTCGTTCATCTTGAAGAACATGCGGTCGCGCAGGTTGCCGGCGTTGTTGACCACGGCGTCGATGCGGCCGAAGTTGTCGATCGCGCATTGCACGATGGCGTTGGCGCCCTGCCAGCTCGACACGCTGTCGGTATTGGCCACCGCGATGCCGCCGGCGGCAACGATCTCGTCGACCACGCGCTGCGCGGGTCCGGCATCGCCGCCTTCGCCGGTGAGCGATACGCCGATGTCGTTGACCACCACCTTGGCGCCCGCCTTGGCCAGTTCCAGCGCGACGCCGCGCCCGATGCCACCGCCCGCGCCGGTCACCAGCGCTACCTTGCCTGCCATCATTCCACTCATGCTTTGACTCCTGTCTACAGATTTGTACGGATTTGCTCGGCGGCCTGGCGCTCGCCAGGCCGGGTATTCAGTAGCTCACGTTTCACTCCAGCCGCGCGCCGGACTCCTTCACCACCTTGCTCCAGCGCGCGATCTCGGCATCGATATGCGCGCCCAGCGCGGCCGGCGTGGAGCCCACCGGCTCGTAGCCGTTGGCCGCCAGGTTGGCGCGCAGTTCGGGCTGGGCCAGCACCGCCGCGATCTCCTGGCTGAGCCGGTCGATAATCGCTGGCGGCGTGCCGGCCGGCGCCAGCACTGCGTACCAGCCGTTGATGTCGAAGCCCGGCACGCCGGCCTCCGCCAGCGTGGGCACCTCGGGCGCCAGCGTGGCGCGCCTGGCGCTGGTCACGGCCAGCGCTTTCAGGCGCCCGCTGCGGATATGCGGCATCGAGGTGGAGATGCTGTCGAAAGTCAGCTGCACCTCGCCCGCCAGCATGGCGTTGACCACCTGGGCGCTGCCCTTGTACGGCACATGGGTCATCTTGACGCCGGCCAGGCTGTCGAACAGTTCGCCGGCCAGGTGGCCGGTGTTGCCGTTGCCGGCGGAAGCAAAGGTGAGCTGTCCCGGCGCCGCCCTGGCCGCGGCGATCAGCTCCGGTACCGTCCTGGCTTTCAAGGAGGGGCTGCCGGCCAGGATCAGCGGCAGGTTGGCCACCAGCGACACCGGCGCGAAATCCTTGCGCGTGTCGTACGGCAGCTTGGGATAGAGGCTGGCGTTGATGGCATGCGCGGCCAGCACCAGGATCAGCGTATTGCCATCCGGCCTGGCGCGCGCGAGTTGCTGGCTGGCGATGGTGCCGCCGGCGCCCGGCCGGTAGTCGAGCACCACCGGCTGCCCGAGGCGCTCCTGCAGCTTGGCCGCCACCGGGCGCGCCAGCAGGTCGGCGCTGCCGCCCGGCGGATAGGGGATCAGCAGCTGGATCGGCTTGCTGGGCCAGGTGTCGGCGAGGGCAGCCGCGCTGGCGCCCAGCAGGGCCGCCGCGAAGGGGGCGATCAGCATGCCCCGGAGCCATGACCTGCGGTGGCGCGCTTTCGATGTTTCCATCATGCCTTGTCCCCTTGTTGTGTCGTGATCATGCGCGCCGTTCCGCGGCACGCCTTCATTGCTGCGGAATGCCCGTATCCTTGACCACCTTGGCCCAGCGCACCCGCTCCGCGTCGATAAACTTGCCGAAATGCTCGGGTGTGTCGCCGCCCGGCACACCGCCCAGTTCGGCCAGGCGGGTCTTGACTTCGGGCTCGGCCAGGATGCCGGCCACCATCTTCTGCAAGCGCGTGACAACTGCCGGCGGCGTGCCGGCCGGCGCCACCAGCCCGAACCATGCGGTCACCTGGAAATCGTCCAGCCCGGCCTCCTTCATGGTCGGCACGTCGGGCAACTCGGCCACGCGGGTGGCGCTGGTTACGGCCAGCGCGCGCAGCTTGCCGGACTGGATATGCGGCAGGGAGCTGGGCAGGTTGTCCACCATCATGGTCACCTGGCCGGCGATCAGGTCGGCCACGGCCGGAGCGGCACCCTTGTACGGCACATGGATGATGTCGATGCCGGTGCGTTTCTTGAACAGCTCGCCGGACAGATGCACCGACTGGCCGGTGCCCGAAGAGGCGAACGACAACTTGCCCGGCTGGGACTTCGCCAGCGCCACCAGCTCGGCCACGTTGCGGGCGGGCACCTTGGCGTTGACCACCAGCACATTGGGCACCGATACCACCATGGTGACCGGCGTGAAGTCCTCGGCACGGTAGGGAAGTTGCTTGTACAGGCCGTAGTTGATGGCATTGGGGCCGATATTGCCCATCATCAGGGTGTAGCCGTCCGGCGCGGCCTGGCGCAGCGCCTGCACGCCGACGATGCCGGCGGCGCCGGCCCGGTTCTCCACCACCACGGGCTGGCCCAGGATCTCGCCCAGCCGCTTGCCGACGAGGCGCGAGGCGATATCGGTGGTGCCGCCCGCCGCCGCGGGCACGATCAGGCGCACGGGCTTGTCGGGATACTCGGCGGCGGCAACGCCGGCGCTCATGAATGCCAGGCCCAGCATGGCGGCCAGGGCCGCCCGCCTGCGTGCGCTGTAGCGCCGAACTGTCATTTGTCGTCCTCCTGGGCGGCTTGCGGCGGCGCGGGAATTCCGCCCCGCTCGTACGGGCCTATCCGGTATTCGCCCGCGCAATACGGACGAAGCGGCCTTTCTGGTTCTATTGCCACCGCGAATACGATAAATTGATGGCGGGGACATTGCTATTCACGATTCACAATAGAGGCCTTTGGCCCAGCGAAACACATGCATTACGACCTGACCGACCTGCGCCTCTTCCTCAACGTCGGCGAAACCGAAAACCTGACCCGCGCCGCCGAGCGCAGCTTCCTTTCCCTGCCCGCCGCCAGCACCCGCATCAAGCAGCTGGAAGAAGCCTTTCAGACCCAGTTGCTGATCCGCCAGGTCAAGGGCGTGCGGCTGACGCCCGCCGGCGACGCGTTGCTGCGCCATGCGCGGGAAGTGTTCCGCGAACTGGAATGCCTGCACTCGGACCTGCGCCCCTACGCCAAGGGCGTCAAGGGCCGCGTGCGCCTGCTGGCCAACACCACCGCCACCAACTCCTTCCTCGCCACCGCGCTGTCGCGCTTCCTGGCCGAGAACCCGGACGTGGACATCGAACTGGAAGAGCAGCTTTCCCAGGCCATCGTCTCGTCCATCAGCGCCGGTGCGGCGGACCTTGGCATCGTCGCCGGCGAGGTAGCCACCAATGACCTCGAAGTCATGCAGCTATGCAGCGACGAGCTGATCGTGATCGCGCCGGTCAACCACCCGCTGCCGCAATTCACCAGCCTGCATTTCGCCGACCTGCTGGATACCTGCCGCTTTGTCGGCCTCAACCAGTTCAGCGCGATCCAGTCTTTCCTGGACCGGATCGCCAGCGGCATGGGCAAGCGCATCAGCCTGCGGATCCAGTTGGGCAGCTTCGACGCGGTGTGCCGGATGGTGGAAGCGGGCGCTGGGATCGCCATCGTGCCCAACAGCTGCGCGCGACGCTATGCAAGCCGCAAGGTGCTGCGGTTTATCCCGCTGGAAGATGAATGGGCGAAGCGCGACCTGCGCCTGGTGCGGCGGCCGGGAAGGGAACTGCCGCAGTTTGCGGAGACGCTGATCCAGTATTTGACGGAGGCGGCGCGGGAGCCGGTTTGACAAAGGAGCGGCCAGCCTGGGACGGTCCCGTCATATCGGGCATCGATACCTCAGATCATTCTTTGACCTTCTTCTTCCTGTCGCGCTCTAGCTGCTTGATGCTTTCCTTGGGTGTCGGCAGGGCTTCCGGCATGGTGCCACCCAACTCGGCAATGGTCTGGCGCACTTTCTTGCCAACCTCGAAATGCGTCTGCTTGGCCTGTTGCTTGCCACGCACCAGGTCTCGCCGCAGCTTGTCTTCAGTCTGCGTGGCGCGGAATAGATTCGCCGCAAGTTCGGTGCTACCCATGTGGTCGAGAATCTTCTGGCTCTTCTTCAAGCCCTTGATGGCGTGAATGTCCTTGGCCCCTTTGCCACCGTACAGCCCCTTGTAGCCATGATCCTGAAAGATCGCGTAGTCCAGGGGCGTCTCGACACCCGCGCCCCTGGCCGCCGCCGCCAAGTGCTTGTTGTGAGCGGCTAGCTCGTTACGGATCGCCAGCCGCTTCTCATCTTCAGTCAGCCGCGCGAAGGCCTCGTCGTCGCGAAGTTCCTGGCGACGGGTCTGCAAGGCAAAATAGGTCTGGCCATTCGCGATGACCGGCTTGCCGGGGTCACCGTTCTGGACGATCAGGTAGCAGGCATAGCGCGAGAGGCGGATGTCGGCGATCTGTCGCCTGGCCCCGAGCCGATCCCGACCATTTCGAGGACATCCTCGAAATGGTTCGCCACCGGCTGGCCGCTGTTGCGGCAGGCCTCTGTGTCAGCGACTTACCAGGCCATGGTGAATCGGCCCTTCTAACGCTGAGCAGCCAGCACGCCGGCTCCCACTCGCTCAGAGCGTCAACGTTAGTTTTCCAGTCAGCGCGCCAGGGAGCAGGGCGGAGTCGGTTTGCCGCTCACCATACGTACTGCTCGACACCCGCAACTGCCGCTCGCTCGTCAGCGCCTCCAGATGCTCGCCCAGGAAGCTGTAGATGCTGTCGTCGAACCGCATCGTGCCCAGCGGCGCCTGGATGCGGCCATCCTCCACCCAGAACGTCGCGAAGCGTGTCATGCCGGTCATGCGGCCCGCCGGCGCATCGGACCAGTTCAGGTACCAGAGATTGCCGATATAAAGACCCGTGCCCAGGGCCGCCAGCACGTCGGCCTGGGCCAGTTCGCCAGCGTCCATCGCAAGGGATAGCGGCGTTTCGCGGGCACTGGCGCAATTGGCAGCCAGATCGTACTCGCGCGCGCTGCGCGGATAGACCAGCCGGCCGGCAGGTTGTCCCGCGCGTACCAGCGTGACATCGCTGCGCGGAATGCCTTCTGGCCCGAAGGCGGGCGCCAGCATGCCACTCGCCCGCTCGTCCAGATCCAGCAGCCGGCTAAGTTGGGCGCCGCCGTCGTACAGGCGTTGCAGCGGACTTTCCTTCTGCGCCAGCGCGCGGGCCGAGAAGCCGCCCCAGGAGAGCATGCCCACCACCTCCTCGAGCGCGGCGGGGGCCAGATAAGCGCGGTAGTCGCCCGGCGACAGGACGCGCCGCGGCTGGCCCAGGTGTTCCAGTTGCCGGCGCGCATCCGCAAAGCGGCTGGCAAACTCCGCCGCGTCCCAGCGCGCGCCCGCGTAGTCGGCCTTTACCGCCTGACCGTTGGCATGGAACAGGCTCCAGTCGAAATGGAAGCCCTGCGCGGCATGCCAGCCGAAGGCGCCGAAGCTGTTGGCAAAGCCCCTGTACAGCGGGCCGGCGGCATAGATGCCCACCAGGTCGAGCCCATGCGCGGCTGCCTCGATCTGCGCCAGTACCTCCGAACTGTCTGGCGGCGCTGCCGCATTGGCCAGCACGCGCTGCCACGGGTCGCGCTCCAGCAGCAGGTAGGGGTCGGGCTGCAACTGGGCAATTGCCTCGCGCAGTTGCAGCAGCCCATCGGCAAGGCGCTGGCGATCGGTCGCCGGCTCGCCGGACAGCGCGATGCCGATGTCGGCATGACGGCCATCGCGAACCAGCTTGAGGCTCGCCGTGGCTTGCCGCACCTGCCCGGCCTGGCGCACCCGCGCCCGGTTGAAGCGAATGAACTCGGACGCCTCGGCGCTGTACCACAGGGTGAAGGCTTCACCCTCGCCCAGCGCGGCGCGCACATCTTCGGCAAGCGCCGCGAACAACGATTCCGCATCCGCCATCACGCGGCCCCTCCAAAGACTTCCACTTGCCGGAACACGCAGGCCGGCGATGCATGACCGACGCGCACCACCTGGTTGGGCTCGCCCTTGCCGCAGTAAGGCGTGCCATGCACCTCGAAGGTACTGGCGTCGCCCACGGCGGCCAGGCTGCGCCAGAAGTTGGCGGAAACGCCACGATAGTTCGGGTTCTTGACCACGCCCTTGAGCTCGCCGTCTTCGATCAGGCGCCCCCATTCGCAGCCGAACTGGAACTTGTTGCGCGCATCGTCGATGGACCATGAGCGGTTGGACGACATCAGGATGCCGCGCTCGATGCCGCCGACCAGTTGCGCCATGGTGCGGTCGCCCGGCTCCAGGTTGAGGTTGGCCATGCGGTCGATGGGCGGCCGGTTCCAGTTGCAGGCCCGGCTGTTGGCCACGCCCGGCAACCCGCTGCGCCACTGCGACAGCGCGCCGCCGAGCGGACGCAGCAGCAAGCCATCGCGGATCAGGAATTCCTTTTGCGCGGGCTGGCCCTCGTCGTCGTGGCCGTAGCTGGCCAGTTCCTCGGGGATGCCGGGGTCGAAGCTGATATTGAGCAGGGGCGAGCCATATTGATAACGGCCGAAGTCCTCCAGCCCGATAAAGCTGGCGCCGGCATAGTTGCGCTCGTCCCCGAGGATGCGGTCCAGTTCCAGCGGATGGCCGATGGATTCGTGGATCTGCAGCATCATCTGGTCCGGCATCAGCAACAGGTCGGTGGCGCCGCTGGGGGCGTTGGGTGCCAGCAGCAACTGCAGCGCCTCGTCCGCTACACGAGATGCGGCGCCGGCAAAGCCGAGACGCGCCATGACCTCGGCGCCGCCCTGCTGGCCGCTGCCGAAGCCGCCGAAGCTGCGGGTCTGGCTGTCGCCGCCGTCGAAAGCGGTCACGCTGATGCCGGGATAGACAAAGCGCAGCGCCTGCCATTGCTCGGCGCCCGCGCTATTGAGGTAAAGCTGCTCGTGGCGCTGGTGATCGAGATAAACGATCCAGTTCACCAGGCGCGAATCGGCGGGCACGGTAGCGGAGACCTCCGCCAGCAGCGCGAAGCGCTCGGCGAGACCGGGGAATTGGCCGTGCAGGCCGGGGGATTCGTAGCGGGCGTGGCCTGTCGGCGGTTCCAGTCCGCGCAGGTCGACCAGGCCGTGCGCGGCGATTCGCCGGGCGAGCGCTTCGGCGCTGTCGAGCGCGCCCTGCAGCCCGGCCAGGCTGAGATCGCTGGTGGCGGCGTAGGCTTCCACGCCATCCAGGCGCACGCTGAGCATGGCGCCCATGTCCTGCGTCAAGGAGGGCGGTTCGGCGATCCCGCGCCGCAGCATGCAATGCTCGCCGGTCTGCCTGACAAGGCGCAGCGAGTGAAACCCGGCGCGGGTGGTCAGCGCGGCGAAGTTCTGTCTGGCGCGTTCGAACAAAGAGGGCTCCGGGAACGGTTGCGGGCGAGCCAGTACTGGCCTGATCTGCTTCCAGACCGCAGCAAACGCTGACTCAGGGATCGGGAAATATTACTACCTTTGCACCGATCCGCCCCCCCCGCCTGCACTCGGCAACCCCATCACGATGCACGCGCCCAGCGCGATGGTCGGTCGCGCACACCGCCTCGTCTTATCAATCCGCCTTCACCCCCGCCGCCTTGATAATCGGCGACCATTTCTCGATCTCCGACTTCAGCCACGTACGCAGCCCTTCCGGCGTTTGCTTATCCTCCGGCACGATCTCGGCCCCCAGATCGGCGAGCCGCGCGGCCACCGCCGGGTCCTTCAACGCGGTGCGCAGCGCCCCGTTGAGCCGGTCGATGACCGCCGGCGGCGTGCCGCGCGGCGCGTAGATGCCGTGCCAGACCTTGACCTCGAAGCCCTTGATCCCGCTTTCCGCCAGCGTTGCGGTGTCAGGCAATGCCTTGATGCGCGAGGTGGTGGTGACGCCGTAGAGCCTGACCTTGTCGGCCTTGATTTGCGGCAGCGTCTGGGTGGTCTGGTCGCACAGGATATCGACCTGGCTGCCCAGCAGGGCCGTCATCGCTGGCGCGGTGCCCTGGTAGGGAATCGCGGTGAGCTCAACCCCGATGGCTTTCTGGAACAGCATGCCGCAAAGCTGCGAGACGGCGCCAAGCCCGGCATTGGCCAGGTTGACCTTGCCCTGGTTCTGGCGGATGTACGTGATCAGTTCCGGCAGCGTCCTGGCCGGCAGGTCATGACGGCCAAGCAGGGTCATGGGCACGTCGGCCACCTGGCCGACGAAGCTGAAATCCGTCAACGGCTTGTAGGAGAGCTTGCTGTACAGCGCCGGCGCGGTGGCCATGCCATTGTGGTGGATCAGGATGGTGTAGCCGTCCGGCGCGGCCTTGGCCACGTAGGCGGCGGACACGGTGCCGCCCGCGCCAAGGCGGTTCTCCACCACCACGCTCTGGCCCAGGGTCTTCGACATGGCCGCGGCCATGGTGCGCGCCACCACGTCGGTGGGGCCGCCCGCCGCAAAGGGCACCACCATGGTAATTGGCTTGGCGGGATAGGCATCGGTGGCGCGCGCCGGGGAAGGCAGCGTGAGCGTGACCGCCGCGCCCAGCGCGGCCAGCGCCATCCAGCGCCAGGGCGCCACTTTTGCGCGGGTCCGCACTGCATTCCCGCCACCAGCCTGCCACGCTTGACCCTGTTTCTTGCTACCTGCCATGGTTTTTGTCTCCTTGGACTAAGTTGGCCGGCTGATGCCGGCTCGCGCTCGCCTGCGTCGGCCCGTGGGCGGGCACGCGCGGCGTTGTGTTTGCAGGCAAGCGTGGCGACAAAGCGATGCGCATGCAATACGGATTTGCCTAAGGGTGGGCAAGGCAGGCCGGAAGGCGCCGGCGCCGTGGCGCCGCCGGGCAAGCGTGGGTGCCAGAAAGCGCACACAGCGGCTTATCCCCGCGCCCTCCTGTCGCTGTCCTGCCCCTTTATGACCCCCTGGCCATCCGCTTCCGGGGGCGCTAAGCCGCTCTTTCGCAAATCCGAATTACCGCGCGGCAGGCCCTCGGGAATAATGGCCGCAAGCTGAATCCAGTATCGTCCGTCGTCCGTCGCGTCCGTCGCGTCCGTCATTCCGCTGACTTCCATCATTTCCACAACGGGGCCCCATTTCATGTTCGCAGAACAATCGCACGACCAGCCGTATCCCGACATCCGCGAGGCCGTGCGCGCACTGTGCGCCGGCTTCGACTCCGCCTACTGGCAACGCGTGGAGGAGCAGAACGCATTCCCGGAAGAATTCGTCATCGCGCTGACCAAGGCCGGCTGGCTGTCGGCGCTGATCCCCGAGGAATTCGGCGGCTCGGGCCTGCCGCTGACCGCGGCGTCCGTCATCATGGAAGAAATCAACCGCAACGGCGGCAATTCCGGCGCCTGCCACGGCCAGATGTATGTGATGGGTTGCCTGCTGCGCCACGGCTCAGAGGCGCAGAAGCAGCGCTGGCTGCCCGGCATCGCTTCGGGCGAGCTGCGCATGCAGTCGATGGCGGTGACCGAGCCCACCACCGGCACCGACACCACCAAGCTCAAGACCACCGCTGTCAAGAAGGGCGACCGCTACGTCATCAACGGCCAGAAGGTGTGGATCTCGCGGGTGCAGCATTCGGACCTGATGCTGCTGCTGGCGCGCACCACGCCGCTGGACCAGGTCAAGCGCAAGTCGGAAGGGCTGTCGGTATTCGTGGTGGACCTGCGTGAAGCCATCGGCAAGGGCCTGACCGTGCGGCCCATCCGCAATATGGTCAACCACGAGACCAACGAACTGTTCTTCGACAACCTGGAGATCCCCGCCGAGAACCTGATCGGCGAGGAAGGCAAGGGGCTCAAGTACATCCTTGACGGCCTGAACGCCGAGCGCATCCTGATCGCTTCCGAATGCGTGGGCGACGGCTACTGGTTTATCGAGCGCGCCAGCGGCTATGCGCGCGAGCGCATCGTGTTCGACCGCCCCATCGGCCAGAACCAGGGCATCCAGTTCCCCATCGCGCGTGCCTATGTCAACGTGGAGGCCGCCAGCCTGATGCGCTACAAGGCCGCCGCGCTGTTCGACGCCGGCAAGGCCTGCGGCAAGGAGGCCAATATCTCCAAGCTGCTGGCGGCCGATGCCTCGTGGGAAGCGGCCAACGTCTGCCTGCAGACGCATGGCGGCTTCGGCTTTGCCGCCGAATACGATATCGAGCGCAAGTTCCGCGAGACGCGCCTGTACCAGGTGGCGCCGATCTCCACCAACCTGATCCTGTCGTATGTGGCCGAGCACGTGCTCGACCTGCCGCGTTCGTTCTGAGGCCCACGCATATGCTCGCTTCGCACCAGGGCATCCGCCCGCTGGACGGCATTCGCGTCGTCTCCCTCGAACATGCCGTGGCCGCGCCCTTTGCCACGCGCCAGCTGGCCGATCTCGGCGCGCGCGTGGTCAAGGTGGAGCGCCCCGGCGTGGGTGATTTCGCGCGCGGCTACGACGAGACCGTCAATGGCCAGGCTTCGCACTTCGTCTGGCTCAACCGCGGCAAGGAGAGCCTGACGCTCGACCTCAAGCAGGACGAGGCGCAATCCGTGCTGCACCGCCTGCTGGCCGATGCCGACGTGCTGGTGCAGAACCTGGCTCCCGGCGCGGCAGCGCGCATGGGACTGGATTTCGATACGCTGCACCCGCGCTACGGCAAGCTGATCGTCTGCGATATCTCGGGCTACGGCGATGCCGGGCCCTATCGCGACAAGAAGGCGTACGACCTGCTGATCCAGGCCGCCGCCGGGCTGATCGGCATCACGGGCAGCGCGGACGAACCATCGCGCGCGGGCATTTCGATTGCCGACATCGCGGCCGGCATGTACGCCTACAGCGGCATCCTCTCCGCGCTGCTGCAGCGCGGGCGCACGGGCCAGGGCCTGCGCGTGGAAGTAACCATGCTGGAGGCGCTGACCGAGTGGATGAACTACGCGCTGTACTTCGGCCACTACGGCGGCAACGCTCCGGCGCGCTTCGGCGCCTCGCATCCGGCCATCGCGCCTTACGGCGTGCACCGCACCGGCGACGGCGGCAGCGTGATCTTCGGGCTGCAGAACGAGCGCGAATGGCAGGCCTTCTGCAACAAGGTGCTGGCGCAGCCCGAATTGCTAAAGGACGAGCGTTTCTCCTCCAACTCGGGGCGCGTGAAGAATCGCGGCGAACTGACCGCGCTGATCGAGGCACGCTTCGCGCCAATGACGGTGACGCAGGTGGAAGCGCTGCTCGACGAAGCGCAGATCGCCAACGCGCCGATGAACGACATCGAGGCCGTGTGGAACCACCCGCAACTGGCGGCACGCGGGCGCTGGCGCGAAGTGGCCAGCCCCGGCGGCCCCATCGGCGCGCTGCTGCCGCCGGCCAACCTGTCGGGTGTGGAACCGGTGATGGGCGACGTGCCGGCGCTCGGCGCGCATAGCGCGGTCATCCTGGCGGAGCTGGGCTACGGCGCGGACGAAATCGCCAGGATGGCGGACAGCAAGACGATTTGAGCCTCGGAACCAGGCCATGACGTCTGCGCACAATTTCGCGCAGGCGTGGCTCCCCTCTCCCGCTGGTGTGGGAAAGGGGAGGAAAACAGAAAGACGAACAACCACCCCGAACACCGTCCGGAGCCGGCATGAGCCAAGCCACTGACCACACCTACCCTACCCGCCAGCTGTGCGAGTTCCTGGCCCGCTTCACGCTGGCCGACGTGCCCGCCGAAGTGGTGGAGCGCACCAAGGACCTCTTCCTCGACTGGATTGCCTCGGCCATCGCCGGCAAGGACGCTCCCGCCGTGCGCAAGCTGCAGGAGTTCGTCGCCGCCATGGGCCCGCAGCAGGGCCCGGCCGAAGTGCTGGTGGACCGCCGCCGCACTTCGCCCTACTTCGCCGCGCTGATCAACGGCGCGTCCTCGCACGTGGTGGAGCAGGACGACGTGCACAACAGCTCGGTGCTGCATCCCGCCGCCGTGGTGTTCCCCGCGGTGATCGCCGCCGCCCAGACTGAAGGCAAGAGCGGCGCGGACGTGCTGCTGGCCTCCATCGCCGGCTACGAAGCGGGCATCCGCATCGGCGAATTCATGGGCCGTTCGCACTATCGCGTGTTCCACACCACCGGCACCGTCGGCACGCTGGCGGCGGCCGCGGCCGTGGCCAAGCTCTACGGCATGGATGCCGAGGGCATCAACCAGGCGCTCGGCTCGGCCGGCACCCAGGCCGCCGGCCTGTGGGAATTCCTGCGCGACGCCGCGGACTCAAAGCAACTGCACACCGCCAAGGCCGCCGCCGACGGCCTGATGTCCGCGTGGATCGCGCGCGCGGGCTTCACCGGCGCCAGGCGTATCCTGGAAGGCCCGCAGGGCATGGCCGCCGGGATGTCCAGCGACGCCAACCCGGCCGCGCTGACCGACGGCCTGGGCAAGCGCTGGGCCACCGCCGAAACCTCCTTCAAGTTCTTCGCCTCGTGCCGCCACACGCACCCGGCGGCCGATGCCCTCAAGGACCTGATGCTGCGCGAGGCACTCCGCGCGGACCAGATCGCCGGCGTGACCGCGCACGTGCACCAGGGCGCCATCGACGTGCTTGGCCCGGTGACCGATCCCAAGACCATCCACCAGGCCAAGTTCTCCATGGGTACGGTACTGGGACTGGTGGCGGTGCACGCGCACGCCGGCCTGGGCGAATTCGAGGACCATGCGCTGCAGGACGCAAAGGTAGCCGCCTTCCGCGACAAGGTGGAGATGGTGCTGGACGACGAGATCAATGCCGCCTACCCGCGCCAGTGGATCGGCCGCGTTACGGTGAAGACCACCGACGGCCGCACGCTGGCGGGCCGCGTGGATGTGCCGAAGGGCGATCCGGGCAATACGCTGTCGCGCCCGGAACTCGAAGCCAAGGCGCTGCAGCTGGGCGCCTTCCGCCACGGCGCGGGCGAGGCCGAGATGCGTGCGATCATTGCCCGCGTGTGGGCGCTGGAAAAACAGGCGAACGTCAACGACTGGCTGCCCGTCACCAAGTAACGCCCCATCCTGACGAGACCCGCTTCATGTCCACCGCCATCACCTACCTGTTCGTGCCGGGCGACCGGCCCGAACGCTTCGACAAAGCGGCCGCCGCCGCGCCAGACGCGCTGATCCTCGATCTCGAGGATGCCGTGCATCCGGACGCCAAGCCAGCCGCGCGCACGGCCATTACCTCGTGGTTGCTTGAACGTGGCGCACAGGCGCAGGCCTATGTGCGCATCAACGACACCAGCTCCGCCGCCTTCGCCGCCGATATGGACTGGCTGCGCGCGCTGCCGTCCGACGCGCCGCTGGCGGGCCTGCTGGTGCCCAAGGCCGAAGACCCGGCCGCGCTTGGCGAGATCGCCCGGGCGCTGGCGCAGGTCAACCCGCAAGGCCGCATCGTGGCGATCATCGAAAGCGCGCGCGGGCTGCACGGCATCGACGCGGTCGCCACCGCGCGCGGCGTGTCGCGGCTGGCTTTCGGCTCCCTGGACTTCGCCGTGGACCTCGGCTGCGCCCATACGCGTGAAGCCTTGCTGATGGCGCGCTCGCGCATCGTGCTGGCCTCGCGCGTGGCGGCACTGCCGCCGCCCGTGGACGGCGTCACCACCGCGCTCAAGGACGAAGCCGTGCTGGCCGACGACGTGGCGCACGCGCGCGCGCTCGGCTTTGCCGCCAAGCTGTGCATCCACCCCGCCCAGCTTGCCGCGGTGCGCGCTGGCTTCCTGCCCACGGCGGAGCAACTGGACTGGGCGCAGCGCGTGCTGGCCGCCACCGCCAGTGGCAGCCACGCGGTACAGGTCGACGGCAAGATGGTCGACCGCCCCGTCATCGAACAGGCCCGGCGCATCCTCGCGCTGGCAAACCACCCCGCAGCGAACCAGCCATGACCCAACTCGAAACCCTGCGCGCCTGGATCGGCCGCAGTGAAAGCCGCACCGAGACCCTTGCCCCCGAGCCCGTGATCGGCCTCGCGGCCACCCTGGACCTCGATGGCGAAGCGCTGGTACGCGGCCCGTTGCCGCCGCTGTGGCACTGGCTCTACTTCCTGCCGCGCGCGCCGCAGCGCGAGCTCGGGCGGGACGGCCACCCGGCGCTGGGCGGCTTTATGCCGCCGGTGCCGCTGCCGCGCCGCATGTGGGCCGGCGGCGAGCTGGATTTCCACAAGCCGCTGCGGGTGGGCGATACCGTCACCCGCACGTCCACTGTGCGCAATGTCGAGCACAAGAGCGGGCGCAGCGGCGAGCTGTGGTTCGTCACCGTGGAACATGCGCTGACGGTCGACGGCGAGACCGCGCTGAGCGAGCGTCACGACCTGGTCTACCGCGCCATGCCGGAACCGGGACAGCCGCTGCCGCCGCGCCCGCGCCTGGCGCATCAGGCCCAGTGGCAGCGCCAGTTGCGCGCCGACCCGGTCATGCTGTTCCGCTTCTCGGCGCTCACCTTCAACGGCCACCGCATCCACTACGACCACGACTATGTGCGCGACGTGGAAGGCTACCCCGGCCTGGTCGTGCACGGCCCGCTGCAGGCCATGCTCACGCTGGACCTGCTGGCGCGCGAGATGCCCGGCGCCACGGTGCGCCGCTTCGGCTTCCGCGGGCTGGCGCCGATGTTCGATCACGACCTGGTGACCGTAGGCGGCACGCTCGATGCCGCCACACCTGGCAAGGTCACGCTGTGGACCGGCGACGATGCCGGCGGCCAGTCGATGGAGGCATGGGCCGTGGTGGAGAACTGACCGGCACGCAGGCGAAGGACAGCAGGACATCTACAACATCGGGGTAACGGGGAACCACATCAACAGGAGAATTCCGATGCATGCAGTCCGCAACACCCGGTCCAACATCCGGCGCAGAATCCGGCACATCGCCAGCGCCGCCCTCGTCCTGTGCGGCGCCACGCCTGCGCTCGCGCAGCCAGCGCAGCAAGCCCAGTCCTACCCCACCCGCCCGGTGACGCTGATCGTGCCCTACGCGCCCGGCGGCACCACCGACGTGGTGGTGCGCCAGTTCGCCGTGGCCTTGCAAAAGGCGCTGGGCCAGACCGTGGTGGTCGACAACAAGCCCGGCGTGGCCGGCACCATGGGCGCGCTCGCGCTCAGGCAGGCGAAGCCCGACGGCTATACGCTCTCGATGATGCCGGTGACCGTATTCCGCCAGCCCTTCATCCAGAAGACCGCCTTCGATCCGGCACACGATTTCACCTACCTCTCGCGCATCACCGGCTACACCTTCGGCGTGGTGGTGCGGGCCGATTCACCGTGGAAGAACTGGAGCGATTTCCTGCGCGACGCGCGCGCCCGGCCGGGCACCGTCAGCTACGGCTCGCCGGGCCAGTTCAGCTCGCCGCATATCACCATGATCGAGCTGGTCACCAAGGAGAAGCTGACGGTCAACCACGTCCCGTTCAAGGGCGATGCCGATTGCCTGAACTCTCTGATGGGCAACCATGTGCAGCTTTGCGCAGCCGGTAGTTCCGCCGGCACGCTGGTCGATGCGGGCAAGCTGCGCTGGATCAACCTGTGGACGGCGCAACGCTCGCCGCGCTGGCCCGACGTCCCTACGCTGCGCGAGCTGGGCTACGACATCGTCTCCAACTCGCCCTACGGCGTGGCCGGCCCGAAAGGCATGGACCCGAAAGTGGTCGGCATCCTGCAGGATGCGCTGCGGCGGGCTGCCGAAGACCCGCAGCACCTTGCCGCGCTAAAGCGGCAGGATCAGGACCTGATGTACCTGGACAGCGCCGGCTACACCCGCTTTGCCATGCAGCAGATCGCACAGGAGAAAGCGCTGGTGGAACGGCTGGGCATCAAGCCCGATTGATCCATCGCCCTCGCCGCGCCAGGCCGTGGCGCAGCGCGGGTTCTTCTGCTTGCGCGCTTCTTCGCGCCACCAACCCCGACACCAACCGATGACCATCAAGCCCTCCGCAGCGAACCCCGAAGCTGCCAGCTTCGACCCGCGCAGCCACCGCATGTGCGAACAACGCTATTTCGAAGATTTCGTGCCCGGCGAACGCTTTGTGCTTCCCTCGCGCACCATGACCGAGGCGCTGTTCGCCGCCTTCCAGCTGGCGAGCGGCGACAACCATCCCGTGCATTACGACGCGGAGTACTGCCGCGCCCACGGCATGCCGCACATGCTGGCGCACGGCTACCAGGTACTGATCCAGACCGCGGCGGGCGCCGGGCTGTTCCCGCACATGGTGGAAGAGTCGTTGAAGGGCTTTCTCGACCAGAGCAGCCGCTTCCTGCATCCGGTCTACGCGGGAGACACGCTGTACAGTACGCTGGAAGTCAGCGAACTCGCGCCGAACCGCACCACTGGCGTGCTGACCTTGCGCTCGACGGTACACAACCAGCACGGCGTGCTGGTGCTCGACGGCGTGCAGCGCTACCTGCTGCGCAAGCGCGCACCGGCCGCCTGAACGGCGCCGGGAAAAAAAGGGTTCATTCGACCGCTGCCGTAGCTCCCCTCTCCCACAATTCGGGGAGGGGAACCATCCGGCCTCAATCCACCTGGATATTCGCCGTCTTCACCACCCCGCCCCACAGCTTCAGTTCGCGCTGGATACGATCGGCCAGCGGCTTCGGCCCGGTGATATTGAGGTCATAGCCGCCCTGCGTCATGCGCTGCTGAAAGGCAGGATCATCGCCGATGGCCTTTTGCGCCTTGACCAGCTTGTCCACCACGTCGGCGGGCATTTTCTGCGGGCCGATCAGCGCGTACCAGCCGGTCAGGTCGTAATTCTTCATGCCGGACTCGACCATCGTCGGCACCGTCGGCAGCGCCGCGTTGCGCGTCTTCGACGTCACCGCCAGCGCGCGCACCTTGCCGCCCTGGATATAGCCGATGGCGGTGCCCGTGATATCGAACATGAACGTGACCTTGCCGCCGATCACATCGGCCATCGCAGGCGAATTGCCCTTGTACGGCACATGCAGCATCTTGACCCCGCTCATCTGCGCCAGCCACTCGGCCGACAAGTGGTTCGAGGCGCCGACACCGGCCGAGCCGAAGCTCACGCCCTCGGGATGCTTGCGCGCGTACTCGACCAACTCGCCTACGTCCTTCGCCGGGAAGTCCTTGTTGATCAGCAATACGTTGGTGTAATCGGTGATCAGGCCGATGTAGGTGAAATCCTTGTTCGGGTTGAAGTTCACCGACTTCTGGATCAGCGGCGTCATGGTCATGGTCGGGCTGGCCACGAAGTAGAGCGTGTAGCCGTCCGGCGTCGCGCGCGCGGTCAGGTCCGCGGCGATGGCGCCGCTGGCGCCGGCGCGGTTGTCCACCACCACCGGCTGCTTGAGCGCGCGGCCCAGGTAATCGGCATAGATGCGCGCGGCGGTATCGACCGGACCGCCAGGGGCGTAGCCCACGATCAGTTTCACGGGCCGCGTGGGATAGCTGTCCGCCATTGCCGTGCCTTGCACCAGCGCCAGCAGCGCGCCAGCCATCATCATCCATCGTTTCATCTGTCTCCTCCTTGTTGTGTGTTCTGCCAGCCCCCGTTTTGCCGGGGCGCTGGCGGCTAGTACGCTTCGACCCGCGGCGAAGCGGTGGCGGCGGCACCGGCCGCCGCAGGTCATGCCGCTACGGCGCCGCCGTCCAGCATGGCGCGCAGCGGCTGCTTCAGGAGCTTGCCGCTGGCGGTGGTGGGAATGGTCTCGATCAAGCGGATCTGCGCGGGCCGCTTGTACGGCGCCAGGCTTTCCCGCAGGTACGCTTCCAGGGCGGCGAGGTCCAGTTTCACGCCCGGTTGCGTTTCAATAAAGGCCACGACTTCTTCGTTGCCGTCGGCTGCCGCGCGCCCGACCACGGCGGACTGGCGCACGCCGGGGAAGGCATTGATGACGGACTCCACCTCGATCGGGTAGACGTTGAAGCCCGAGCGGATGATCAGGTCCTTGGAGCGGCCCACGATAAACAACGCGCCGTCTTCACCGAGGAAACCGAGATCTCCGGTGTTGAGCCAGCCGCCCGGCAGCAGCGCCTCGGCGGTCTGCTCCGCGTTGCGGAAATAGCCGCGCATCACGCCAGGCCCGCGCACGCGGATCTGGCCGCGTTCGCCGGCGGGCATCGGCTCGCCCTGCTCGTTGGTGATGTTGATCTCCACGCCTTCGACGATGTAGCCGGCCGAGCAATCGGCGCGCGGCGCATCCATGCGGGTGATGAACAGCGAACCGGCGTATTCGGTGATGCCGTAGCCGTGATGCAGCGGCTGGCCGAACCATGCCTCGGTGTCGCGCTTGAGGGTCGGGTCCAGCGGCGCGCCGCCGGTATAGAGATAGCGCAGGCGGGGAAATGCCGCGGAGCCGCTCTCCAGCGACGACTCCCGCGCCACCGCCATGATGCGCGTGAACATGGTCGGCACGCCTTGCAGCATGGTGACACCGGGCGATGCCAGCGCGGCGAAGACATCGGCGGCATCGAAGCGGGGGCGCATCACCAGGCTGGCGCCGGCGTACAGCGTGGCCATCAGCACGGTGGCGATGCCGAAGATGTGCGACAGCGGCAGCGCGCCGTAGGCGATATCGTCCGGCCCCAGGTTGCGCGAGGTTGCCGAGATCCGCGCGAAGACCGTCAGGCCGGCGTGCGGCACCATCACGCCCTTGGGCGCGCCGGTAGTGCCGGAGGTGTAGATCAGCGTGGCAACGTCGCGCGCCTGGGCGGCATCCACGCGCGCGGGCACCTGTTCGGCGCGCAGGCTGGCGAAGTCCGGATCGAGCGCGGCGCAACCGGTGGGCTGCGCCCCAAGCCGCCTGCCGTGGGCGGCGGCCACATCGGAGACATGGTTGGTAAAGAACGTCAGCAGCGGCTCGGCATGAGCGCGGATGCCGTCGATCTCGCGCGGCGAAAGCCGCGCGTTGACCTGGATCGGCCAGGCGTGCAGTGCGCTGCAGGCGAACAGCATCACCACCATCTCGGCGCAGTTCTCGCCCACCACCATCACGCGGTCGCCCTGCCCTACGCCTTGCGCGGCGAGCCAGTCGCGCGTGGCCGTGATGCGCTCCCACAGCGCGCCGTAGCTGAGCACGCCGCCGGTCTCGTACAGGCAGGGAGCCTGGGGCGATTGCTCGGCCCAGTGCCGGGGGATGTCATGGATGAACTCGGGACGGAAGGAGGACATGATGCGAGTGATGATGAGGTTGGAACCGGACGGACCCGGAAGAGACGCAGAGCAAGCTCACTGATCCAGGTGGATGTGAGCCGACTTGATCAGGCCGTCCCACTTCTGGTACTGGGTGCGCATATACGTACCGAACTGCGCCGGCGTGGAAGGAAAGGGCACGGTGCCCTGGCTTGCCAGCCGCGCCGCCAGCTCGGGCTGCGCGAGCGCAGCCACGATCTCGGCGTTGAGGCGGTCGACCACGGCCGCCGGCGTATTGGCGGGCGCCACCACACCGAACCACGCGGTCAGCTCGTAGCCGGGCACGCCGGCCGCCGCCAGCGTCGGCACGCCGGGCAACTGCCCGGACGGCGTGGCGGTGGTGACCGCCAGCGCCCGCACGCGGCCATCGCGCACATAGGGCAAGGCGGTGGAAATGCTGTCGAACATCATGGTGAGGCGCCCGCCGATGAGGTCGGTCATGGCCGGTGCGCTGCCCTTGTACGGCACATGCTCGATGCGCACGCCCGCCAGGTGGGTGAACAGTTCACCGGCGAGGTGCGAGGACGAACCGTTGCCGAAGGAGCCGTAGCTCAGCTTGCCGGGCTCGCGCCGCGCCAGCGCCAGCAGTTCGGCCACATTGCGCGCGGGCACCGCGGGGTGCACCACCAGTACGTTGGGCAGGTAGGCCACCGAGGCCACCGGCGCGAAATCCTTGAGCGGGTCGTAGCCGGGCTTGTCGTAGAGGCTCTTGTTCACGGCCAGCGAGCCGAAGGTGCCGAACAGCAGGGTGTAGCCGTCGGCCGGCGCGCGCGCCACCGCCACGGCGGCGATATTGCCGCCCGCGCCAGGCCGGTTCTCGATGACCACCGGCTGGCCCAGCCGTACTGAAAGTGCGTGGCTGACCTCGCGAGCCAGCAGGTCCGTGGCGCCACCCGGCGGGAAGGGCACGACCAGCCGCACCGGTTTGTCCGGATAGGCCGCAAACGCGCTCGCGGTGGCGGCAAGCCATCCGCAGAGCACGAACCATTTTGTCCAGCGTGACATCGCCCGTCTCCTCGGCGTTGATTGTGTTTTTGCTGCGATGGAACTGCGCCAGTGTGAGCCAGGCGCCGGTGGCGTGCTATTTGGATTTGGCTAAGGCCGTGTTCTGCCCGGCACGTGCGCCTGCGCAGGGCCGGCATCGGTTAGGAAGCGCAAAAGGACGGCTTTGTCATTCCGGAAGAAGCGAACGTCCGCCCCCCCATAGAATCGCAGCATCGTATCGAAGTGGCGGCCGGCGGCCAGCCTTTCCCAACCGAGGGGACAAGCAGATGGATTTGCGTTTCAACGCGGCGGAACAAGCGTTCCGCGAAGAGGTTCGGGGTTTTGTGCAGGGCAGCCTGCCCGCGGATATCCGGGACAAGGTGCTGGCCCACCAGCGCGTCGAGAAGGACGACTACGTGCGCTGGCACCGCATCCTGCACGCGCAGGGCTGGGGCGCGCCGACCTGGCCCACGGAATGGGGCGGCACGGGCTGGAACGCGCTGCAGCGTCTGATCTTCGAGATCGAGGCCTTCCGCGCGGGGGCGCCGCGCCTGCTGCCCTTCGGCCTGACCATGATCGGGCCGGTGCTGATGAAATATGCCAGCCAGGAACATAAGGAACGCTTCCTGCCGCGCATCCCCACGGTCGAGGATTTCTGGTGCCAGGGCTACTCCGAGCCCGGCTCCGGTTCCGACCTGGCCTCGCTCAAGACCCGCGCCGTGCGCCAGGGCGACCGCTACATCGTCAACGGCCAGAAAACCTGGACCACGATGGCGCACTTTGCCGACTGGATCTTCTGCCTGGTACGCACCGACACCGAAGCCAAGCCGCAGGAAGGCATCTCGATGCTGCTGATCGACATGAAGACGCCGGGCATGACGGTGCGCCCGATCGTCACGCTCGACGGCGGCCACGACGTCAACGAAGTCTGGTTCGAGGACGTGGAAGTGCCCGTGGGCAACCTGCTGGGCGAGGAAAACCGCGGCTGGACCTACGCCAAATACCTGCTGGGCCACGAGCGCACCGGCATTGCCGGCATCGGCCACTGCAACCGCGAACTGCGCCAGCTCAAGCATTACGCCGCGCAAGCCACCGATGGCGCCGGCCGCCCGCTGATCGACGATGTACGCATGCGCGACAAGATCGCCCGCATCGAGATGGACATCATGGCGCTGGAAATGCTGCTGCTGCGCGTCGCCACGCAAGACGCGGGCCGCGGCCCCGGCCCGGAAGCCTCCATCGTCAAGATCCGCGGCTCCGAGATCCAGCAGGACCTGGCCATGCTGCAGATGGAAGTAGCCGGCCCCAATGCCTGGCCGTATTCGCCGCGCTGGCTCGAAGCCGGCGAAGCGCCGCCGGCCGATGCGCCGCTGCACGCCCCGGCGTGGGCCGCGCCCGCCGCCTCGACGTACTTCGACATGCGCAAGACATCGATCTACGGCGGCACCACGGAAGTACAAAAGAACATCATCTCCAAGATGATCCTGGGCTTCTGAAGCCACGGAAGACGTCAGAGACTCCGCAAAACCCGGGATTCAAGGAACAGGCACAGCCATGGACTTTAACTACAGCGAAGAGCAGCAGATGCTGGCGGACAGCCTGCGCCGCTTCATCGACACCGAATACACCTTCGACAAACGCCGCAAGAACGCCCGCGGCGGCGGCAGCTTCGACCGCGCCACCTGGGCACAGCTTGCCGAGATGGGTGTGCTGGGCCTGACCGTGCCCGGCGAGTACGGCGGCTTTGGCGAAAGCGCCGCAAGCCAGCTCGTGGTGCAGCGCGAACTCGGGCGCGGCCTGGTGCTGGAACCAGTCACGCCCACTGCCGTGATGTCCGCCGCCGTGCTGAACGCCTACGGCAGCCAAGCCCAGAAAGACGAATGGCTGCCCGCGATCGCCACCGGCGAACGCGTCGTCACCCTCGCCTACCTGGAGCCCACCACCCGCTACCGCCCCGAGACCGCGCGCGCCGGCGCCGAGCGCAAGGGCGACGGCTATGTACTCAACGGCAACAAGAGCCTGGCCTGGCACGGCGAAGCCGCCGACGCCTTCCTGCTCACCGCGCGCATCGCCGGCAGCAACGAACTGGCGCTGTTCCTGGTCCCGCGCGACGCCACCGGACTCACGGTGCGCGGCTACCCCACCATGGACGGCCTGCGCGCCGCCGACCTTGCCTTGCAGAACGTCGCGGTAGACGCCACCGCGCTGGTAGGAGACGCGGCCGACGGCCTGGCCGCCCTGCTCCACGGCATCGACCACGGCATTGCCGCGCTCTGCGCGGAAGCCGCCGGCGCGATGGAAAAACTGATCGAAATCACCGGCGAATACCTGCGCACGCGGCAGCAGTTCGGCAAACCGCTGGCGGCGTTCCAGGCCCTGCAGCACCGGATGGCCGACATGCTGGTACAGAAAGAACTGGCGCTGTCGATGGCGTATGTGGCAGCGCAAGCGCTGGACGAAAGCGACCCCGCGCAACGGCGGCGAATGCTGAGCGCCGCGAAGGTAACTGTGGCCAAGGCCGGGAGAATTGTCGGCCAGCAAGCGGTGCAGCTACACGGCGGCATGGGGATGACGGATGAGCTGGAGGTAGGGGATTACTTCAAGCGATTGACGATGATCGATCCGCTGCTGGGAGACAGTGATTACCACGTGCAGCGATATGGAGAAGTAATGACAGCATGAGGAATTGAACTGGATTTCATTAAAAAATCCAGTTCAACTGCCCAGAAAAAAATGCAGGCCAAACGGCGCAACGATTATCCGTCCGGCCCTGCGGCAATCACGTCTCCGGCAGAAAAACGCATCAAAGCCTCGCAAGCCCCCCTCATCCCCGCAACGGGAAACAGGACCCAACGGGCGCGAATAAAGGCGAGGAAGCCAGGTCACAAGTCGGTGTAGCCGTGTGGAGCGCCCCCAAGGGCGGGCCACACCCCAACGCGATGCGAAGCGAGCCGTCAAGGTGTCCAGGCCGTATGGGGCGCCTCGTCGGCAGGCAAAAAGAGCGGAAAAGAGGGACCCATGTTTGAGTATCGCCTTAAGGCGATGCGAGTTTGGGTCCCGGCCGCTCTTTTTGTCTGCCGACGAGGGGGGGTCGCCCCATCCGGCGCGCTTCTTTGCCTACTTTCTTGGCAAGACAAGAAAGTAGGTCGCCTCCCCGAAGGGGAGGTGAAACTGCCTTTGACTTTAAGCCTTTAAGCCTTTAAGCCTTTAAGCCTTTAAGCCTTTGAACTTAATCAGTTGAATTTGAATTTCAAACCCTCAAATCACCAACTCAATCAAAAACGGCCCCGACCGCGCATTCGCCATACTAAACAACTCCGCAAACCGCCCCATATCCTCAGCCCGCGCAGCCTCCACCCCCATCCCATTAGCCAACTGCACCCAGTTCAGATCCGGATTCCCGATATCCAGCATATCGAGCGCAGTCTTCCCCGGACTAGCCCCGACCCCGGCCAGCTCCCCCAGCAAAATCGCATACTTCCGGTTAGCCAGGATCACCACGGTAACGTCGAGCTTCTCGCGCGCCATGGTCCACAGCGATTGCAGCGTATACATGCCGGAACCGTCAGCCTGCAACGCAACCACCCGGCGTCCGGGCGCCGCCACCGCGGCACCGGTGGCCAACGGCAGGCCATCGCCGATCGCACCGCCGGTGAGCTGCAACCAGTCATGGGGCGCGGCATGCACGGTGCCCGGATAGAAAGCACGCCCAAAGCTGACGCTCTCTTCCACCACGATGGCTTGCTCGGGCAACAACGCAGTCAATGTCTGCGCCACGGCTTCGGAAGTCACCGCGCCCTTGGCGATCTCGTGCGAGGACACGGAGGCCGGCAGCGAAACCGCCGGCGCACCCAGTTCGTCGGCAAGGCGCGCGAGCGCTTCCGCCAGGTCTTGTTCCGGACGCGCCAGCACATGGATTTCCGCATCTTCCGGGTAGGGCCGCGGCGACTTGCCCGGGTAAGCGAAGAAGGTAACCGGCGGCGGCGCGCCTACCAGGATCACATTGCGGATGCCGGCCAGCTTGGCGAGCGATGCGTCGCCGGAGTACGGCACCCGGTCCACATTGAAGCGGCCGCGGCCGCGCGTCACGCGCGCGTTGGACATCGGCGTGATCAGGCGGGCGTCGGTGGCGGCGGCAATGCGGTGCGCGTCGGCCAGCGCGGCTTCGCGCAGCGCGGTGCCGGCCAGCACGATCAGCGTGGGCTGGCCCGAGCGCAACACGCGCGCGGCTTGCCCGATGGCATCCGGGGAGACCTTGGGCAGGGGAATCGGCGCCAGCGGCGCGGCCACCTTGCCGCCGGCATCCCAGCAGACGTCGGACGGCAGGATCAGGCTGGCCACCCCGCCCGGCGCGGCGCATGCGGCCTGTACCGCAGTGGCGGCATCCGCACCTACCGAAGCGGCATGCGTGGCAGTACGGGTCCAGACCGAGACGGGACGCGCCCAGCCTTCGGTGTCGGCGGTCAGCGGCGCGTCGAGCGGGCGATGGTAGGTGGCCTGGTCGCCAACGATATTGATCACCGGCGTCTGCGCGCGGCGCGCGTTGTGCAGGTTGGCCAGGCCATTGGCCAGGCCCGGGCCGCAATGCAGCAGCGTGGCGGCCGGCTTGTCCGCCATGCGGGCGTAGCCGTCGGCCGCGCCCGTCACCACGCCTTCGAACAGGCCCAGCACACAACGCATGCCGGGAATCCGGTCGAGCGCGGCGACGAAATGCATCTCGCTGGTGCCTGGATTGGCAAAGCAGGTGTCCACGCCGCAGGCCAGCAGCGTCCTGACCAGGCTCTCGGCGCCGTTCATCTCGCCCTGCCCGTTGTCTGCCTGGCGGGCATGGTTCCCTTGGTTGCGGTCGGTAGTCTGCATCTTGTTGATTTCCAGTTGGCAGGTAATTGAGTTGGCATCAGCATTGCGCGCCCGGCGCAAGCAGGTCGAAATCCAGGCACACGAACTCGCTCGGGAATTCGATGCGCGCGTAGTAGACGATCACGCTGTCGACGCAGGCGTAGCGCCGCAGCTCGGCCACCGGCGCGCCAACCGGCAAGGCCAGCCGGGCGGCCGATTCCGCGCCCGCCGCGATGATTGACAGGCGCTGCCTGGCGGCAGTGACCTTCAGCTGCGGGAAACGGTCGAGCACCGGCACCGATGGGCCGTGGCGGAAGGCTTCGGGGTTACGCGCGAACACGCTGGCTTCGATGAAAACCTCGCCCAGCGCAAAGGGGCGCTGCTCGATCCGGTGCAGCCGGCGCAGGAAGTGATAGCCCGGCGCACGCGCCGCGCGGCAGGGCATGCCGAGGTCTTCCGGCAACGGCACGGTGCCGACGGATTCCGACAGCGCTTCGGTATCGAGCTGCTCGCCAACCGCAACCACCTGGTCCCAGCTGACTGGCAGCTTCAGCGCGCGGCGCTCACGGCAGCTTGCCTTGACGAAGGTGCCACGCCCGCGCTCGCGGGTCAGAAGGCCTTCCTCGTCCAGCAGCGAGAGTGCGTGGTGCATGGTCATGCGCGCCACGCCAAACTCGCGGCAGAGTTGCTCAAGCGACGGAATGCGCGCGCCCTGGCGCCATTCGCCGCTTTCGATATGGCGGCGGAAGATAGTGGCAAGCTGCAGGTAGACCGGCTGACGGCTGCGGGAAAGGAGATCGCTGTTGACAGGCAAGGCGGTGAAAGCTGGGTTCGGCATCTGCGGCATCTGCGGCATCTGCGGCATCTGCGGTGACGGCGGCCGTGGCGCCAGCGCGCCGCCGCTATATGGAAGCGACCTACTTTAATAAGGTCTATAAACCTAGACTACTGGGGTTTACTGCAAGGCGGACGAAAAAAAAGCGCGGGACGAAATCCCGCGCTGCCTGCATTTTTCTGGTTTGCATCCCCGGCGGGCCTGCCGCCACCCTCTTTTACGCCGCGAGCGCCTCGGGGCCTGCCGGCGCAATGACTTGCGTCAGGACCGGCGCCGGCGTCATGGCCGGTACCGCGCCGGGCGCCGCGAGCCAGTCGCGCACCGTCGCCTGGATGGACTCAACCTGTGCCAGCTTGCGCCTGTAGGCCGAGCGCTTCTTGGACGGCAGCTCCATCACATCGCGGCGCGGCTGGCTGACCGGCATCGCGACATTGCCGCAAGCCAGCGGCTCGCCGCCCGACTCCATCCAGAACCCTTCGTAGTCGCAGAGGATCTCGCGTGGGGTATGGCGCTGGCGCCCCACATGGTTGTTCCTGCAAACGCCCACGATGCGTTGCACGTCCAGCGCGGCGGCAAAGGCGAGCAGGGCCTCCATCACCACATCCTTGGGACGCAGGCCTTCGCAGGCCTTGGTCGCTTCGCGGATCAGGTCGCGGCTGTTTTCGCCCATGGGCCCTTGCAGCCCGCCCACGAAGATCTCCGGCCCGGTCTTGCCTTGCACCAGATAGAAACTAAGCTGGCTCAGGCAGACGCCAGTGGCCGTATCGCGCCAGTAGAAAGCCAGTTCGCCTTCCTTGGGATTGGGCCCGGAGTCGGCCAGGTGCAGTGCGTACCGCCCTTCGCCCACCGCGCATTCGAGGCCGCCGCCCAGGTAGATCCGCTCGTTAAGCGCCAATGGCACCAGCGTATTCAAAATCCGGTAGTGCTCCAGCACGATACGCATGCGCTCGCGGAAACGCAGCCCATATGCGCCGAGCGGACGATATGGACGCTCCAGCAGTGCGGGCCTGGCGAGGGCGACGCGCTGCATCAGCGCGCAGGAACTCACCGCTTGTAGCCAGCTGCGTACCGCCTTATGGCGGAATGCCGAGCTTCCAATCAGCTTGATACGCCTGAGCCACCACTTTCTGCCGCCCGGCGGGTGGCAGAAAGCCGACAGCGCGGCGAGAGCCCCCAGATAACGAAAATAGAAAAAAGGTCCGAGATCCAGAAAGAATCCCTTGGCACTAAGCCCCGATAGCCATTGAAGGCTCGAGATTGGTCCTTGCACGACTTGACGCTCTCCTGTTACCCAATGCAGCAAAGCCGGTGCCCGGTCTTGTGGTGCGCTGCCCTTGCGATCGACACGTCCGCGCTTGCCAGGCGGCAAGCTGCGGCCCTGCCGGGCCCGGATCACGAGGCATGGCCGGCGGCCTGGCAGAGCCTCCGGGTAAACGTATCGCCTCGTAATACTTCGTAACGAATAGTAATACTTCCGGTTGACATGAACACAAGTCATTACCGGCAGAGAGCAAAAAAAACCAGCCGACGCCGGCCGGCCATGCCCTGGGGAATGGCATAGGTCGGGCGTTCGGCGCACCGGCCGGCGTTCCGCGGCGAATTACGAGCGAGCGGCTACGGACAGGCCGACGCGCGGCCGGCCCCCGTGGGCAAAGGCCCGAATCCCGGCTTGCCCGGCGATCCGGGTTAACCAGATGTCGAAGGGCGGAATCATGTCTCAGAGGGCACAAGCTTGCTGGCGGCGCTCACGGCAGGTAGCCCAGCACCCGCCACCAGAAATAGTCCAGCGGCAACAGCACCAGCAAGGTCAGCGCGGCCAGTGCCAGGCACAGCCGGGTGCCCTCGCGCAGCCCTACCCCGCCGAGCTGCATCGCAATCACGATGGGCGGCGACTGGTAGGGGAAAAACACCGTCGAAAACACCGGTACCTGCAGCATCAGCACTGCTTCAAGAGACAAACCCGTGGCCTGCGCCAGTTGCCTGGCCAGCGGCGTCAGCACCGCCGGCAAGCCGGGCAGCGTCGTCATCAGGCCCAGGCTCGCCCCGACCGCGCCCAGCGCGGCCACGTTGGCAGCGGTATGTCCCGGCGAGAGCGGCAGCCAGCGCAGCAGCGCCGCGCTGATGGCCGTCCCCAGCCCGGTCGACTCCACCACGGCGCCCAGGCCAAGGAAGCCTGCTACATAGATGAGGGGCGTGAGATGCACCTGCTCGGCCAGCATGCGCGAGGACACCAGGCCCACGCCAGGCAGCAGGCAGACGATGCATGCAGCCAGCGAGATCCAGGCAGGCGAGATGCCGTGCAGGGTATCCGTGGCAAACCCCGCCACGGCCAGCGCCAGGATCGCCGCCAGCAGCTTTTCCTGGCGGCTCGGCGCGCCCGCTTCCTGGTGGGGCAGTGCCGCGATCGGCCCGTGCTCCGGAAACATCCGGCATACCAGCCAGACCAGCATGAAGGTCTTCAGCACGCCAAGGATGGGAAAATGCAGCAACAGGTAGCTGCCGTAGCTTAGGTTGACGCCATACAGCGAACTCGCCGCGCCGAGCAGCACGCTATTCGGGATATTGGCCGGCAGGATGGTGGTGGGCGGCATATAACTGGCCGCCGCCACGGTCAGCACCATGCCGATGCGGCCGTTGGAGCCCGGCGCGAAGCCGAGCCGGTCAGCCAGCGCCAGCACGATCGGCATCAGAAGCAGGACACGCCCGGTGGTCGAAGGCATCAGGAATGCCAGCCCCACCGCGCTCAGCGCCACGGTGCCGATCACCTGCCGGTAGCTGCCCACCCGGCCGCGGAAAATAATAGCCGCCAGCCGCTGCGCCAGCCCGGTCTGGCGCAAGGCCACCCCGGTTACGGCGCCGCCGAACATCAGCCACCACGCGGTGGAGGCGAAGCCCGAGAACACGACGGAAGCCGGCGCCACATGCAGCAGGATGGCGCACAGGAAGAACAGCAGGGTGGTGGCCGGCTCCGGCAACACGCCAAGCGCCCAGCAGCACACCGTCGACAGCACCAGCGCGGCCGCCAGCACGAGCCCGTCGGGTGCGCCGGTGGCGCGTCCCGCTAGCCACACCGCCGCCACGCACAGGGCAATGACCGTGGCGGCGCGCACGCTGTCCGATAGCTTGCCGGCCGGCGCGGTACCGGCGCCCGCCTTTGGCGCGGAAGCCGCCTGCCCGGCGAGACTGGCGGGAAGAGTGGCGGGGGGCGACAAGCCAGGCCGGCTGCTATTGCTCATGCTAAGGAACTCCGTGGTGCCGATGCGATGAGCGCCATCGTAGGGCGGCACGAAGTGGCTGAGTTACACTTCTCGGGCAATTTCTTACGAATTTCAGCCACCGCCGCGAAGCGCGGCCAATGCGGACATCGGCGGCGACAAGGAGCAACACCGGATGCCACGCACCACCTACCAGCCTGTCCCGCTGACAGAGCCCACCGCCGGGCAGCCGGTCATCGTGCACCTGCGCCTGCCACCACCCAACGCGATCATTCGCCGCCACCGGCATTCGTGGGGGCAGGTCTCCTGTCCCCTACGCGGCAGCATGCGCGTGACCGCGGCCGGGACCACCTGGGTGGTGCCGACCATGCGCGCGGTATGGATACCGCCGGACGTGGAACATGAAGTGGTCACGCTGGGCGAGGCCGCGCTCCACGCTTGCTATGTGCTGCCGGCAGCGTCGCCGCTGTCGCTCGCCACGTGCTCAGTCCTGGAAGTGTCGCCACTGATGCGCCACCTGATGATGGCCCTGACCGAAGCCGCCAGCCTGTCCGAGCGGCGGCGCCATCTGAGCGCCGCCCTGCTGATCGAGGAACTGCGTGCCGCCCCCACCCTCTGGCCGGGGCTGGCGCTGCCGACCGACCGCCGCCTCAAGGCACTGTGCGACGCCCTGATGGAGCAGCCCGGTTCGGCATTGAGCCTGGCGCAATGGGCAGAACTGACGGGCGCCAGCGAACGTACCCTGGCGCGCCTGTTCCGCACCGAGCTGCGCACCAGCTTTGCCGCGTGGCGCCAGCAGCTGCGGCTTGCGCACGCCGTCGACCTGATGAGCCGGGGCAAGCCGCTGGCGCATGTGGCATCCGAGACCGGCTATGCCAATGCCGGTGCGTTCTCCACCATGTTCCGGCGCGCGCTGGGCAAGGCGCCCCGGCACTTCATGGCGCGCAGGTCCGGCGAGTAGCACGCGGCGAAGCCACCCTGCGCGCCTCGCTGGCTGCCCGGCCGCTCAGGAACCGCCCCGCTCCTCCCCCACATCCGGGGCTGGCGCCGTGGCATCATGCGCGGCCAGCTTGAGCATGGCGTGCGCCGCCTTGCCCAGTGCATCACGCTCGCCGTCATCCAGCGCGGCGGCCAGGGCCTCCTCCAGCCACACGGTGCGGGCGTGCATATCGTTGGCCAGCACATCGCCGCCCTTGGGCGTCAGCGAGATCAGGATTTCCCTCCGGTCGGCTTCATTCCTCTCGCGCCGGATCCAGCCCGCCTGTTCCAGCTCGGCGATCAGCCGGGTGAGGGACTGGGGCGCAAGGCGCTCTTCAGCGGCCAGGCGCGACGCGGGGATCGAGCCCGTCCGTTTCAGCGTACTCGGCAGGCTGATTGCCGCGAGGCTTGCCGATCCGTCCGGGCGCTCCGCGCGCAACCGGCGGCCGAGCGCCAGGACGCCGCGCACGATCAGGCCAACTTGCTGGTTTTTCTCCGTCAAGATGACGCAGCGCGTGGCCGGAACCATCCTCGGCGTGATCGGCGCGGCCCTGCTGCTGGGCCATCAGCTCCCTTCCCGGGTCGTCGCTTTCAACGCTGGATGGCTGGCGGGCATCCGGCCGTTGCTGCGGCTGCGCAACTACCTCGTCTATTCGGCCGCGATGACCCCGCTGATGGTCATGATCATGGGGGCAAGCCGGCCCGCCGATGGCGGAATGCTGATGGACCGCGTGGCGGCCACGGTGATCGGCGCCGGCATTGTGCTGCTGGTCGACCGGATGGCAGCCAAGGCAAGAGCACTTGCCACTTAGTTAGGCGCCATATAATATGGCGCCACTATGAATACGCTCGAACAGAAATACCTGGCCCTGCTGGACGCGGCCAGACGACGCCAACTACCCGATCTGGACAGCATCCGGCTGTGCTTCCAGGCACTGTCGCTGGCGTCCGCGATCGACCGCGACTGCGCGGCGCTGCTGGCACCGCATGGGCTGTCCGAAGGCCGTTTCGTGCTGTTGTTCTTGCTGGACGCGGCCAAGGACGGACTGGCGCCCAACGCGCTCGCCGGGCAGGCTGGCGTGACTCGCGCCACCATCACCGGCCTGCTCGATGGGCTGGAGCGCGAGGCGCTGATCGAACGCCACGCCGACAGCATGGACAGGCGCGCGCTGACCATCCGGCTGACCCCCAGGGGCAAGCAAGTCGCGAGGAAGGTGTTCGACGAACACGGCCGCTGGATCGCCAGCCTGTTTGGCGACTTGTCCGCACAGGAGCGCAAGCTGCTCGCCGGGCTGCTGAACAAGGTCTCCGCGGGCATTGCCAGCCGCAGCGCCATGCCGGGGGATCCTGCATGACGCAACCGACAACACGCAAGGGCGCCGGCCGGGCGGCGGACATTCCACCCGACATCCTGGCCGCGCTGGAGCGTGGCGAACTGCAAAGCGCCACGCTGGCCGAATGCCTGGCGTTGAATCAGGCCACGCTGTTGCGAGCCGTGCTTCCAGAGCTCTCGCCACCCGCCATCCGGCAGGCCGAAGCCGCCTGCCAGCTTGGCATCCTCAAGCGCATGGCCAGCATCGGCACCGTTTTGTTCGAAGAGCTTGGCCCCGTGGGCATCGCACGCTGCCAGGCGCATCCATCGGACACCGTGCGCGGCTGGGCCTGCTTCATGGCCGGCATGCAGCCGGGACCGGACCTGAGCCAGCGGCTCGCGGCCATCCGGCCGCTGGCCGACGACCCGCATTTCGGCGTGCGCGAATGGGCCTGGATGGCCATGCGGCCGCATCTCGCCGCCGACCTCGATGCCAGCATCGCCCTGCTGGCCGCCTGGACCGCCGCACCGTCGGAAAGGCTGCGCCGTTTTGCCAGCGAAGCGTTGCGCCCGCGCGGCGTGTGGTGCGCGCACATCGCCGCGCTGAAGAAGAATCCGGCGCAAGCCCTGCCGCTCCTGGAACCGTTGAAGGCCGACACCTCGGCCTATGTACAGGACTCGGTGGCCAACTGGCTCAACGACGCTGCCAAGGATAGTCCAGACTGGGTCCGCGCACTGTGCCTGCACTGGCAGCAAGGCGAACCGGCGGCCGCCACCCGCCGCATTTGCAGCCGCGCGATGCGCAACCTGTAATGGCAGCAAGCGCCTGTCTCGCCATCTGATTGAACGCTCCGCGCCAACACCGGCCCGGCTGGCCATTGAACGCCTTCACCGCGCGAGCGGCTTGCGGAGCGTTTCGCGGGCAGCATCGGCCGAGCGAAAGCCGATAAAAAAACCCGCCACCAGGGTGACGGGTTTTTCGAGGCCGCGGGCGGCCGGAGCCGCCCGTCGATCAGGCCGGCATCGAATCCGACAGCCGGTTATCGCTCCCGTTGCCGTTTTCTTCATCCGGCCAGGTGCGTCCCACCATCCACTCATACAGCGTGGGCAGCACGATCAGCGTCAGCATGGTGGCGGTGATCAGCCCGCCGATGATGACGATGGCGAGCGGGCGCTGGGTTTCCGAGCCGATGGCGCGCGAGATGGCCATCGGGAACAAGCCCAGCATGGCCAGCAACGCGGTCATCAGCACCGTGCGCAGGCGGTCCATCGAACCGGTCAGCACGGCCTGGCGCACCGGCATGCCTTCGTCGCGCAACTGGTTGAAGTAGGTCACCATCACCACGCCGTTGAGCACGGCCTGGCCGAACAGCGCGATAAAGCCGATCGCCGCCGACACCGACAGCGGAATGCCGGTGAGGAACAGTGCGAACACGCCGCCGATCAGCGCGAACGGGATGTTCGAGATGATCAGCGTGGCGCTCTTGAACGACTTGAAGGCGTTGAACAGCAGCAGGAAGATCACCAGCACCGACAGCGGCACCACGATCGACAGGCGCGCCATGGCGCGTTCCTGGTTTTCGAACTCGCCGGACCAGCTGATCTTGACGTCGTCGGCCTTGACGTTCTTGGCCACCAGCGCCTGCATGTCCTTCACCACGCTGCCCATGTCGCGGTCGTGGATGAAGATGCCGATGGAGGTGGTGCGCTGGCCGTTCTCGCGGCTGATGTTCATCGCGCCGGAAGCGGCACGGAAGTGCACCAGCTGCGACAGCGGCACCTGCGCGCCGTCGGCGGTCTGCATGAAGATATTCGGCAGGTTGGGCAGCTCGCGCTCGTTCGGCTTGAGGCGCACCGCCACGCTGAAGTGCTTCTCGCCTTCCCACAGCTCGGTGGCTGCCTTGCCGGCCAGCGCGGTTTCCATCAGGTCCTGCACGTCGGCCACGTTGATGCCGTAGCGCGCGGCCTGGGCGCGGTCGAAGTCCAGCACGTACTGCGGCAGCTCGCCGTCACGGTCGATAAAGGCGCGCATCACACCCTTGACCGACTGCACATTGGCGAGGATCTGGTCGGCCACGCGCTTGTTCTGCTGCAGGCTGTCGCTCTGCACCTTGATCACGATCTGGCCCTTGATCTGGGAGATGCTCTCAAGAATGTTGTCGCGCACCGGCTGCGAGAAATTGGGCTCGATGCCGGGCAGCTGGCGCAGATTGTGGTTGATCTCGTTGATGATCTTGCGCTTGTCGTAGCCCGCGCGCCATTGCTTGTCGTTCTTCAGGTCGACCAGGATTTCAACGGTGTTGATCAGCTTGGGATCGGTGCCATCGTCGGGGCGGCCCACCTTGGAGATGGTGGTATTCACCTCGGGCGTCTGGCGAATGACGCCGCGCAACCGCTTGGCCTGTTCGCGCGCTTCGTTGGTCGAAACCGAAGCCGGCAGGTCGAAGCTGACCCACATCGAGCCTTCGTCCAACTCGGGCAGGAACTCGCTGCCGAGGAACTTGCCCACGCCGACGGTAGCCACCAGCAAACCCAGGGCAACGCCCACCACGGTGCGCTTGTGGTCCAGCGCCCAGGCCAGCATCGGCTCGTAGAGACGCTTGCTGTGGCGCACCATGAAGTTGTCTTCGTGGGCGATGTTCTTCGTGAGCAGCAGGTGGCACAGCAGCGGCACCAGCGTCAGCGAGATGATCAGCGAGCCGACCAGCGCCCCCGTGACGGTGTAGGCCATGGGCGCGAAGATCTTGCCCTCGTGGCGCTGCAGGGTAAAGATCGGGATGTGCGCGGCGATGATGATGATCATCGAGAACACTGTCGGGCGGCCCACTTCGGTGGTGGCTTGCAGGATCGCGTGCAGGCGCGCGCGGCTGTCCTTGATCTGCGCTTCCTTCAACTCGCCCAGCCGCTTGAAGATGTTCTCCACCACGATCACCGCGCCGTCGACGATGATACCGAAGTCCATCGCGCCGAGCGAAAGCAGGTTGGCCGGGATGCCCACCCAGGTCAGGCCGATGAAGGTGGACAGCATCGCCAGCGGGATCACGATTGCCACGATGGCCGCGGCGCGCACATTGGCCAGGAACAGGTACAGCACCGCCATCACCAGCAGCGCGCCTTCGACCAGGTTGCCGAACACGGTGTGCAAGGTCTTGTCGATCAGCGTGGAGCGGTCGTAGTAGGGCACGATCTTCACGCCCTTGGGCAGGATCGTGCTGTCGAGCAGGTCGATCTTCTTTTTGAGCGCTTCCAGCACCAGCGAGGGGTTCTCGCCCTTGCGCATCACCACGATGCCCGAGACGATGTCATCTTCGTCGTCCTGGCCCATCAGGCCCTGGGGCGGCGCGGAGCCGATGCGCACATCGGCGATGTCCTTGACCAGGATCGGCGTGCCGTTCACTTCCGACACCACCACGTTGGCAATATCGGCCGAGGTGTAGAAGCTGCCCAGCGAGCGCAGCAGGTACTGCTGTCGGCCGTGCGCGACGGCGCCGCCGCCGGCGTTGGAGTTGGCGCGCTGCAGGGCGGTGAAGAGCTGCGACAGCGAGATCTTCGCGTCGCGCATCCTCGCCAGGTTGGGGTTCACCTCGTACTGCTTGATGGTGCCGCCAATGGTCACCAGATCCGCCACGCCGGGAACCTGGCGCAGATTTTTCTCCACCACCCAGTCCTGCAGCGTGCGCAGTTCCTGCGCGGTGTAGCCCTTGCCGGTCAGGCGGAAACGGAAGATTTCGCCGATGGCGGTGGACAGCGGCGCCAGGTCGGGCTGCACGCCGTCTGGCAGGTCGACCCCGCGCAGGCGCTCGATCACCTGCTGGCGGGCCACCACGTCGGTGGCCTTGTCGTTGAAGGTGACCATCAGGAAGGACAGGCCGAACTGGGTGTGCGAAAACACCCGCACGGAATTCGGCGTGCCGGCCAGCGCGGTTTCGATCGGGATCGTGACCTGGCGTTCGACTTCCTCGGCGGCACGGCCCGGGTACAGCGTGATGACGTTGACCTGGATGTCGGAGACATCCGGGAAGGCTTCGATCGGCAGGTTCTTGAAGGCCGCCAGGCCACCCCCGATGAAGATGGCAAGGCCGAGCCAGACGAACAGCTTCTGGTGCAGCGCGAAATGGACGATACGCGAAATCATGTGGCGGTCTTCCTCACTGCTTCGCGCTGGCGCTGCTGGCTTCGCTGGCGCGGGCCGCGTTGACCGCGGTGGCGTCGCGCAAGATGTCCTGCAGGTACAGGTTGCCTTCGATCACCACCATGTCGCCATCCTTGAGGCCTTCGACCACTTCGGTGATGCCAGGCAACGACACGCCCAGCTTGACGAGACGGCGCTCGAAATGGTTCTGCGCGGTGCGCACGAACACGTAGCTGCGGTTGTCGGCCAGGAACACGGCCTTCGACGGCACGCTGATGCCCTGGAACGAGGCAGCCTGCAGCTTGGCGGTGACGAACATCTCGGCCTTCAGGCGGCGGTCCTGGTTGGGCACTGACAGTCGCACCTTGATGCTGCGCGCGGCGGGGTCGACGTAGTCGGCCACCTTGATCACCTTGCCGGCGAAGGTCTCGCCGGGGTAAGCGCTGGAGACGAGCTGCACGGTCACGCCGGGCTTGAACAGCGCCAGGTCGGACTCGGCGGCATCGACCTGCGCCCACAGCTCGCTGGGATCGGTCACCAGGAACAGCGGCGCGGTGGGCTGCTGGTCGGGACGCAGTTCCATGCCGACATTGATATTGCGCTCGACCAGCAGGCCATCGATGGGCGTGCGCAAGGCAAAGCGGTTGCTCGCGCCCTCGCCCTGCGCAGCGGCGCCGTACTGGCGCAGCGCTGCCTGGGTGCGCTGCAGGTCAGCGCTGGCACGGGCGGCGTCGGCCTGGGTCTGCTCCAGTTCCTTCTGCGCCACGATGCCGGCGTTGTACAACTCGCGCTGGCGCGCCAGCGCCTTGCCGGCGTAGGCGGAATCGGCGGCGGCCTTGCGGGCATCGGCCTGGGCGATGCCGAAGTCGGTCGAAGTCAGCGTGGCCAGCGACTGCCCGGCCTTCACATTGCTTCCCGGCTGCACCAGTACCTCGGTCACGCGGCCGGCAAACGGCGTCGTCACGCGCACGGTGCGGTCCTCGTTCCACACCAGGCGGCCGGGCAGGCTCAGCATGCGCTCGCCGCCGCTCTTGACGGCCTGGCCCGTAATGCCGGGCAGCGTCCTGACCGTGGCGGGGAATTCAATCGTATTGCCGCTGACCTTGGGCTCGTCGTTGGGGGGCGGGGCTTCCTGCTTGCCGCAGGCGGCCAGTGCCAGGGCAACCAGCGAAAACGCGGCCAGCCGCGCGGCAACGCCGTGGCGGGCCGTGGCACGGGCGGGGGACATCGAGGCAGGCGTAGCGGTCATCGAGGCGGACATCGAAGCGGACATCGGAACAGACACGGAATTAAGGACGCGGCACATCGGTACGAACCTGGGAATTGGGTGAGGACTGCAGGGCGGCGCGATAAGCCGCCAGGGATTTGGCGAATTCGCCTTGGGCGGTGACGGCATCCAGGCGCGTCTGGCGCAGCGCCCGGCGCGAATCGAGCAGGTCGAGCACGCTGCTGGCGCCCTTGGAGTAAGCGAACTCGGCACTGCCGGCAACGCTTTCCGCGGTCGGGACGACGCCTTCCATCATCTGCTTGAGCGACAGGCGCGCGGCTTCGAGCTGGTTTCGCGAGCGCTCCAGTTCGTTCTGCGCTTCGAGCAGCACGCGGTTGCGATCGTCCAGCGCGGCGTAGTAATCCACCTCCGCGCGGCGGGCTTCACCGCCAAAGCTGTGGCGCACGTAGAGCGGGATCGACACGAACACGCCGAAGCTGTTACCGCTGCCGGTCTGGTTGGAGGGCGAGGTGGGGTAGTGCTCAGCCTGCGCGCCAACGGTAACGTCGGGCACGCGGCCGGCGCGGGCCAGATCGCGCGCGCTGGCGGCGGCGGCCAGGCGGGCCTCGGCCGCGGTCACGTCGGGGCGGCGCTGCACGGTATCGGCATCGGGTTCCGGCACCGGCACATCGAGGGCAGGCCAATCGGCCACCAGGCGGTTGCTGGCCAGCGTGCCGGGCACGCCGATCGCCTGCGCCAGCGCAGCCTTGTCGCTCGCATGGTCGGCCATGGCGCTGCGCATGTCGGTCTGGGCGCGCATCACATCAAGCTGCAGCTTGCTGACATCCGCGCGCGAGACGTCGCCCGCCTTCAGCCGCGACTCATTGGCTTGCTGGGTGCGGCCATAGAGGGCCAGGGTCTCGGTGAGTACGGCGACGCGTTCCTGGCTCACCAGCGCTTCATAGAATGCCTGCTCGACAGCGCTGGTTTGCTGGGTGATCACGGCCTGCAGCACTTCGCCGGCAGCGCGGTTGTTGGCGCGCGCGGTATCCGCGCGCAATCCGCCCTTGTTGGCCGTCTCGATGGTCTGGTCCACGCGCAGGGTCGAATCGACCGTCTTGCTGCGCGGGCTGCCCGCGCCGACGCCGAGGTGGGGGTTGATATTGGCCACACCCAGGCTGAGCACCGGGTTCGGCCGCTGCGAGGCAATCTGGATATCGGCCTGGCTGGCCTCCTCGCCGCGCCGCGCCGCGATGATGTCGCGGTTGCAGCGCATCGCATCCAGGCGCACCTGGGCAATGGTCAGCGCTGCCTTGGACGGCGGCGCAACGCAGGGGCCATCCATTGGCAGGGGCGCACTTTGCGGCACATCCGAGCCGGCCATGGCAGCGCCCGCTGCGGCACTGAAGAGGCTGATCAGCAGGAAACGAGGAATGGAAAAAGACACGATCAATCTGGCTCGGTTCGACTTTAGTGTGCGGTAAACGACCATGCCCGCCAATCGGTGCACCGAGATAGCGAATATTCACGTATCTCCGTGGAACCGGCCGCGTTCTTGCCGGTATCCGGCGGTGGCAAAAGATCTTCCGAGCGCATTCAAACTGAACTGCATTACAAACGGCTTTCACGGAAGCAAATAAAACTGACGAAAGCACCGGAACATGGCAATTTCGAGGGAAAACCCTGACAAAGCCGTCGTATAGAGCACAAATCCAGCCACACCGCCGACGCTCGCCAAACCCACGTATCATTGCGCGCTTTCCGCTGCTCTTTTCCCTGTTCCGGCGGCCCGGCGGACGTTATCACGCCCCCATGCAGTGCACGCTCTTTGCGCCCCCCCAGCTTTCCATCCTCATGCCTGACCATTCCCTGCTGTCTTCCGCACTGATCTTTGGCCTCGGTGGCTTGCTGGGCGCCGTCGGCGGGCTATTCGGCATCGGCGGCGGCCTGATCGCCATTCCTGCGCTGGGGCTGCTCTACGGCATGGACCAGCAACTGGCGCAGGGCACCGCGCTGGTCATGATCGCGCCCAATGTGGTGATCGGCTTCTGGCAATACCGCCGGCGCGCGGACATCGCCCTGCGCACGGCGGCCGTACTCGGGCTGTCGGCGGTCGTGGCCACTTATGCCTCCGCGCGCCTCGCCACCGCCATCGATGCCGTGCTGCTGCGCCGCATATTTGCCTGCTTCATGATCGGGCTGGCGCTTTATTTCCTGTGGCGCCTGCTGCCGGGGCGCGCTGCCACGGTGCAGCAAAGCCGCCTGTCACCGCGCTGGATTCCGGCGCTCGGCGCGGTGGGCGGCGCATTTTCCGGGTTCTTCAGTGTCGGCGGCGGCGTGGTGGCCGCACCTGCCCTGGTGGGACTGTTCGGCTACCGGCAGGCGGCGGCGCAAGGCCTTGCGCTGGCGCTGGTCACGCCCGGCGCGGTGGTGGCACTGGCCACCTACGCCCACGCCGGCCATGTCGACTGGGCCAGCGGCATGCCGCTCTCCCTCGGCGGCATGCTGACCATCTCGTGGGGCGTGGCGCTGGCCCACCGCATGCCGGAACGGCGGCTGCGCGCGCTGTTCGCCGTGTGCCTGATCGCCACCGCCGCAATCATGCTGGCGCGCGGCTGACAGCCGCCCGGTCAAGCGCCCGTCTAGCCTTGCAGCCCCTTGCGCCGGTGCCACTCCGCCAGCGACTCGGCAGGCCAGGTACCGCAATGCACGTGGCCCCTCCCCTTGGGCACATCGACCCAGGGCGCGGCATAGTCCAGCGCGGCTTCCACCACCTCCGGCGGCCTGGGCAGCGGCGTGTCGATCGCCGACGCGTGCGGATGCACAAGTTCCGGCCAGCGCGGATCCCACAGCCATAGTGCGCTGCCGCATTTCAGGCAAAAATGCCGCCCCGCCTGCGAGCGCTGCGCACGCTGGCCCGGCTCGCGCATCACGGCGTGATAGATACCGATATGCTTCTTGCCGCGAACCTTCAGGGTGCTCGCGTCGCCGCCCAGATTGATGGCATAGCCGCCGCTGCCAGCCGTCTTGCGGCAGATCGAACAGTGACAGTGCATGAAGGGATAGGGCGAGTCCGACTCCAGGCTGAAGCTGACCGCGCCGCAATGACAGGAACCTTCGAGATGCATGAGATCTCCCGTGAGTTCGGGGAGCATTCATTCTAGGCGGCAGGCGCCGGTCCGGAAGCGATGCGCAGGGCGGCTGGCTGGACAAGGCCGTCCCGATATGGCATAAGAGATGTTGCTGCCTGTAAACACGCAGCGCTCCTGGCAGAATTTCCTACCCTTCATCCGAGACCACATGCTCCTCGTCCCGCACCTCAACGCAATCCGCCGGCATGCCATGCATGCCGCGGCCCTGCGTGCGTGCTCGGCACGGGGCGGCGTGCGCTCGTGCCGCGCCACAACGGCCGCGGCCTACTTCCATGGTTTCGCCGCCGTGCTTCTCTTGGCCGTGCGGGGAAACCAGGACTCACCAGCCCGGTCCTGACTTTCCCCGCACGGCACTTTGCCTGAGGGCGCCATCGCGCCCCTTGTCCAACGTGCAACCTGGGAGAAAGCCAATGTCTTCGTCTTCGATCTATCACAAGACCCTTTGTGCGATAGGCACCGTCGTCGCCGTCTACCTTCTCATCAATCTCTGATTGAGCACGGGGCACCGGCAAAGCCGTTGCCCCGTCATGGCCTTGCACGCCATTCCACTGCCGCGGCACGTCCGCGGCATTCATCACGCACGCCCATATCGCCATGGAGCTCACGAAGAATTTTGTCAAAGCCAAGCGCCCCTGCGCCGATGGCTACCGCTGGTTCGTCCGTAACCGCCAGGACGGCAGCGACTACCAGCGCCTGCTCGACGCCCTCGTCGAAGCCGGCCGCGTCGACGACGCCTGCTGGCTGCTGACGCAGTTCGGCCCCACCGATGCCGTACTGGCCGTGGATGCCATCGACGCAGAGGCCGTGGTCTTTGCCGGCTCGCTGCTGGTGCGCGGCGGCATCGACGTGGAGACCACGGTCAGGGCAGGCGGTGCCATCCAGGCCGGCGGCGGCATCCGCGCGGGCCGCGCCATCGTGGCCGGCGCGGACATCGTGGCCGCGGGTGGCATCCATTGCGGCGGCGTGCTGGAAACCGCCGGCGATATCAAGGCCGCATGGGGCATCGACGTGCTCGACGCCATCACTGGCGGCGGCAACCTGAAGGCGGGCTGGGATGTGCTTTGCGGCGGCAAGATCTCGCTGTCCGGCTGCGCGCTGGTTGGCCACGACCTGATTGCGCAGGCCGCCATCCATTGCGGCAAGAGCATTCGCGCCGGCGGCACGCTCGATGCGCGCCACACCATTCGCGCCGGCCACGGCATCGAGTGCGGCGCCTCGATCCGCTCCGGGATGCATCTCGAAGCGGGCTGGGGCATCAAGGCGCAAGAGGCCATCCTCGCCGAATGCGCCATCAAGGCCGGCGAGGGCCTGCAGGCGCGGGACGAAATCCGCGCGGGCGCGGGCTATGGCGTGTACGCCGGACTGGATGTGAGGGTCGATGCCTGGCCGGCGAGCGCGAAGGTGCTTGCCGCGGCGAAGCCCGAGGGTCTGGTGAGCGGCTGGTGGGAGGAACCCGCCATGCGCTGAGATGCCGCCGCGCGCGCACGGCCCTGCGTGACGCGGCGTCCCGCCTGAATCCCTTCCTTGATCCTTTCCCCGGAGGTAAAGCGATGTTCTACAAAGTCTTGCTGATCCTGGTCTTCTTCATGGTCGTGGTGTTTGCCCTGGCACGGGGCTTTCAGCACATGCCCGTTTAGCGCCTGCGCTACCTGGACCGATGATGAACCCCCATGCACCCCGCCCGGGGCGCATGGCAGCGAGGAGATTGCCATGGCCATCATGGCCCCAGTCATGACCTTCCCGTGGCTCGCGCGCAAGCTGGAACTGCGCATCGATGTCAGCCACCGTCCCGCCGAACTCGACCAGGAGTTCGGCTCCATCTACGGCCGCCTCCACCGGCCGGGCGACCGCCTGCACGATATCCCGGCGGTCGCCACGGACTCGCCCGGACTCGTGATCCGCTATCGCGAGGCCGACGGCGAGTACTACGTCTATGTGGAAGACGTCGCACGCAAGCGGCTGGCCGGCTACACCGTCTTCAACCGGCTGATCGAGGTAGGCCGGCGCGCCGATCCCCACCTGCGCGCACCGCACTCCAAATACGAGACGGCCTACCAGCGGCGCGGGCTGGCCACCGCAATCTACCGGTGGGGACTCGATGCGGGCCTCTGCCTGATGAGCGGCGCGCGGCAGTCGCCCGGCGCCAACGCGCTGTGGCACGCGCTGTCCCGGCACTATGAGCTGGGCTATGTGGATTTGCGCTGCAAGACCCTGACCTATCTCGGGCGCACGGTCAGCAGCCAGGTTCACGACGACCTGCACACGCGCATGATCCTGCTGGGCAAGGGCTGGAGCGTCGAGCGGCTGTCCGCGGCCACCGGCATGCTGTAGCGCAAGGTGTGCGGCTTCGTGAAAACCGGCTGCCGGAAGTGGATCGCCCCGCCAAGTTGTTTCTTGCCGAAACATATCGGTCGGGCGAATCGCTGATTTTTACCAAGTCGCATCTCAAGTTACAGATATGTTGCAACTTAGGCATTCCGTGCCTCTCCAGATTTCCGTGGTTGCGTCGTAATCTTCAAACGTGCCAACCAGGCGCTGCAACCAAAGGAAATCATGTCAGAACGCCTCATCATGCTCGACGTCCCCGGTGTCCTCTATTCGAGCCGCTCCGAGGCTCGGCTGGGCGGAATCCCCGATACGGGTACCCTGCGCGACGTCCGCTTCTTCGATCCCGTCGCCCTCGGTTTTGTGCGGCGGCTGTTCGGCCTGGCCGGTGCCCGCGTGGTGATCTCCGAGGCATGGCGCCGCGGCGTTCCCGCCGCCATCCTGCAGCAACTGGATCTCCAGGTCGAGGGCATGACGCCCGATGTGCCCGGCGGCCACGCCGCGCGCATCGCGGCTTACTTTGCGCACCGCCCGGCACCGCCGGCCTTCGCCATCCTGACCTGCGACACCGCATCGATGCAAGGCGAGCAATACGCGCACCTGCGTCCCCACGCGGTAGCGGTGAACCCCGCCGAGGGACTGACGCCCGCCAACTTCAGGCAGGCGCTCGATATCCTCGGTGTGGCGTGCCCGTCCACCCTCTGCCTCGACACACAGCCCGACGCTGGCCTGGAAGCCCGGCTGCAACGGCTGCGCCGCCTGGCCCGCGAAGCGCCCGCGCGTTTCGAGGTGGGCACCGTCGCCGCACCGCTGTTCCAGGCCGTGCCCGAGCTGGTCTTGCCAACGCAACGCCCGGAGACGATGCTGGCGCACGCCTGATACGCTGCCCCGCTTCGCAAAGCCGGCCCCGGCCCGCTGCGCGCCTTCAGGCGCGTTTGCGGCCGGGGCCGGTTTCGTTACCGGGCGCGCGCTTGTTCGCCGGCTTGTTCGCTGAACACCAGCACCAGCCCGAGCACGATCGCCACCATGCCCCCCATGCTCAACGCGGCAAGGCGATTACCCAGGAACAGGTAATCCATCAGCGCGGTCACGGCCGGCACCAGGTAGAACAGGCTGGTGACGTTGACCAGGCTGCCCGCCTGGATCACCTTGTAGAGCAGCAGCGTGGCGCCTACCGAAATCACCAGCGCCAGCCACGCGAGCGACAACACAAAGCCGGCCGCCGGCATCACGTCCATCGGCTGGAACGGCACGAACAACAGGCACAGCGCCAACCCCGCGCAGTACTGCAAGGGCAGCACGTCGAGCGGCGCCTGCCGGATGGTCTTCTGCAGGATGGCGCCGATCGTCATGCAGGCCAGTGCCGCCAGCGCGAAGCCCATGCCCGGCGCCGAAAAACGCGCCATGCCGATGCCCTGCCAGACCACCAGCACCAGTCCGCCCAGCGCCACGGCAAGGCCGGCCAGGCGGCGCGCTGAAAAGCGCCGCTCCACCAGCAGCAGGGTCAGGATCGGCTGCACGCCCAGCACCGTTGCCAGCACGCCAGGCGTAATGCCGCGCGCCAGCGCCAGCAGGTAGCAGATCGAGTACGCACCGGTCAGCAGCAGCCCCGCCGCTATCACTTGCAGCCGCGTGCCCGCCGCGGGCAACCAGCGGCGGCGCCATGCCGCGAGTACCAGAAGAACGGCCAGCGCAAGCGCGAAGCGCGCGACCAGCAGGGCAAAAGCGGAAGCATATTCAAGCCCCAGGCGCGCGAAGATCGCGCCGCTGCTCCATAACAGCACGAAGAGCGTGGTCGAGCCATACGCGCTCAGGGCGGTTTTGTTCAAAGCCATGAAATTCACCTGTCACGGGAAATCGATCGGCTCCGGCGCGCCCCGGCGTCACGCAGGCGCGAATTGCGCCCTGGCGCCAGTCAGGGAAAAGGCCGGAGCAGGATAAGACCGGAAAAAGCCGGAAAAGACAGGGCTGCGGATCAGCCCAGCACGGCAACGGGCGGCGGCGCAAGGCCAGCCCCCGCGCGCGGCGGCGAGGTGACAGGAGGAGCGAAAGCGGCGGCACACGGCCGGACCGCACCCGGAAGGGTGGCGATGGCGGCAAAAGCGTTGTGCGCGGCGTGGATCATGATGGTCCGTTGAAGATGGGATACCTGGCCCGCGGGCCGAAGGATGCCGCAACGTTACACCATGCCAAAGCGCAAGACAACGCCGCCTGCTTCCCGGTTGCCGGTTGCCGGTTGCCGGGCTATGCGGCTGGCTCGGGATCCACCGCCAGCCGGCTGGCGATCGCGAACAGCCACACCGCCAGCAAGGCCAGCGCCCACAGCACCAGCGCCCGGCCCGCAACCAGTTGCTCGTCGATCAGGTAGGTGCTGCATAGTTGCGCATCCGCCTCCTGGTACAGCAAGCCGGCAGTCAGCATCATCCACACGCCGTTGATGACAAAGAAGCCCTGCAGCACGGGGCCGGCAGCCTGCCAGGAAGCGCGCGCCAGCAAACCCGCGAGCACCATGCCCGCGACCTTGGCCATGCCAGCCGGGGCCGACAGCGTGGCCTCGTCAAGCGCCACCGGCAGCATCCAGTAGCTGGCGATGCACCACGCTGCCAGCAGGCCCGGCAGGCCGGCGGCATTCCATGGAGCCAGCCAATCCGCCAGCCGCCGGCCGGCGCAGCGCGCGGCCCACCAGCCCAGCAGCGCGAGCAAGGGCAATTCCAGCCCCATATGCCTGGCCATGGTGGCCTCAAGCCACGGCCGGAACAACGCGGCCAGCGCCAGCAGCACGCCGGGCAGGCAGGGTAGCCAGCCGCGCGCCGGCGCCTTCACAGCCGGCTCCGCAGTACGTCGGCCAGCGCCAGGTCCGGCCGCTCCACATCGTAGGCGGCAGCCAGCCGGCCGTCCCCGTCGACCAGGAACAGCGCGGCATTGTGCGAGTAGCCGCCCAGGCCATCGGGCAGCACGACGATGCCGAAGGCGTCGAGCAGGCTGCGCAGGCGCGCGGGTTCGGCCACCGTGGCAAAGGTCCAGAGCGCCGGATCTGCACGCAGGGTGCGTGCATAGGCGCGCAGCACAGCGGGCTGGTCATGCACCGGGTCGAAGCTCAGCGTCAGCAAGCGCACGCTGTCCTGCAAGCGGCGCTCGCGCAATTGCTGCTGCAGCCACGCCTGCCCCGAAGCACTGGTGCGGCAAACCGCCGTGCACTGCGTATAGACGAAGGTCACCAGCGTGAGCGGAGCGCCGCCCTTGGCCGCCGCCGGGCCGCCGAATGCGTGGCGCGCGCCGGCCTGGTCGAGCAGCACCAGCGCCGGCAGCTCGCGCGGTGCGCGGGCAAGATCAAGGCGGCGCGCGCCATCGGCGCTGACCGTGCGCAAGCCGCGCGTGGTGGCGAACACCGCCGCGCCGGCCGCCGCCAGCACCAGCGCCACCATCAGCAGCGTCTTGCCCCACGCGCGCGTCATGGCTTGGCGGCACCTCCCGCCCGGATGAATGCCTGCAGCGCCTCGCCGCCGTGCCAGGGCTCCTTTTGCGCGGTGGAAGCGGCGCGCGCCGCCGCTACCTGCGCGGCCTCCACCGGCGCGGCGCCGTTGCCCCACTGGCCGCGGATATGCGTGGCCAGCGCCGCGATCTCCGCGTCGGAGAACTGTTCGCCGAAGGCGGGCATGGCGCCGTTATAGGTGGTACCGAGCACGTCCAGCGGGCCGGTCATGCCGTGCAGCAAGATCTGCGCGAGCTGGTCCGGCTCGCCCGTGACCCAGGGCGAGCCGGCCAGCGGCGGGAACACGCCGGGAATGCCTTGCCCGCTGGCCTGGTGGCAAGCCTGGCAATTGGCCGCGAACAACTGCTTGCCGTCGGCCACGGTGCCCTGCCCTGCCGGCGCCGCCAGCGCGGCGACGTCGCGCCGGTCGCCCAGCGCGGCGCTGCCGTCGGCCCGCTCGATGGCGATGTAGCTGACGGCCCAGACCAGCAGGCCGCACACCAGTGCCAGCACTACCTTGGGCACCGGATTGTGCTGCTCGTGCGGATCGGCGTTCTCTGTCTTGTGGGCGGGTGGTTTCATCGGAGCGGAGCCACGCCGGCGGCGGAAGGTGCCGGCGAGCTGGAAGTGGATTGGGTGGAAGCGGCCGCACCGCGCGGGATGGACGGTGCGACCGGAAGGGAGGCAAGCGTGGCGCTGCCGGGTGCTTGCGCGGGAACGGCGGCCGCGGCGGACTGGTCCACCACAGGGTACGTGTGGCGCATGCCGATCAGGTAGGCCACCAGGTCCAGCGCCTGGGGCGTGGCCACCACCACCTTGCCGGGCGGCACCGTGCCGCCGGGCAGCGCGACAACCTTGTCGCTCTTGCTCACCGCGCCTTCCGGCTTCAGCTCGAACAGGAACGGATAACCCGGCATGATGCTGTCCGCCACGTAGGCGCGCGGCTGGTAAAGATGGCCGAGGTGCCAGTCGGCGCTGGGCTGGCGCACGCCGATATTGAACAGGTCCGGGCCGGTGCGCATGGTGCCGAGCAAGGGCGGGCTGTCGTAGTGATAGTCGGCCGCCACCGATGGGCGGCCCCAGCCGCGCTGCCCGTCGGCGCGCCCGGCGCCGGTGGAACTGGGCTGCTGGGTGTGGCAGGCAATGCAGCCGTTGGCGAGATAGACCTCGCGGCCGCGCAACTGCTCGCTGGTATAGGGCGCCAGCGCAGCGGGCGCGGGCACATCCTTGAGTTGCAGGAAGGGCACCACGATCATGGCCGAGGTGGCGAGCGAGAGCGTGACCATGGCCCCGCCCACAAGTTTGAGTTCGTTTTCCATGTTCAGGCAGCCGCTTGGGAAACCATGCGATCGGTCTGCGCAAGCGCGGAAGGACGCAAGACCATCAAGGCAAAGTGGAAGGCAAAGACAAGGTGCCCCAGCGTCATCAGCGCGCCGCCGAGCGAGCGTCCCTGCAGCCAGGGCAGCGTGACCGCCACCGAGTCCATGAAGGGGCGCGCCGGGTCCAGCAACGCCAGGCCCTGCAGTACACCGCCGATGCTCAGCGTGATGAGGTAGGTGAGGAAGCCCGCCACCACCAGCCAGAAATGCAGCGAGATCAGCGCGGGCCGGGGCCACGGCGCATCGACCATGCGCGGCAGGGCAAAGTAGATGCCGCCGAAGATCACCATCGACACGAAGCCGTACATGCCAAGGTGCGCGTGCGCTACCGTGAAGTGCGTGAAGTGCGTCACCGCGTTGAGCGAGCGCAGCGCCTCGAACGAGCCCTGCACCGATGCCAGCGTGTACATGATGGCGCCGAACACGATGAAGCGCAGCGTGGCCGAATGGCGCAGCGCGCCAAAATGCCCCTTGAGCGTCAGGTGCTGGTTCACCGAGAACGCAGTCACCGGGATGATCATCATCACGCTCTGCACGATCGACAGCGTGATCAGCCACGGGGGAATCGGCCCGCCGATCAGGTGGTGCGCGCCGACCTGGCCGTAGAAGAACGCCAGCGTCCAGAAGCCCAGCAGCGACAGGTTGTACGAGCGCACCGGGCGCCCAATCACCTTGGGCAGGAAGTAATACACGGCGGCAAGCGACAGCGGCGTATAGAACAGCCCCAGCACGTTGTGGCCGAACCACCAGTTCATCGTGGCCTGCTCCACGCCGAAGTGCACGCCGGGGATCTTGGCAACCACATACAGCACCGGAAACCAGAACAGCGCCGCGCCGATATACCAGACCGACACGTACAGATGGTGCACCCGGCGCTTCTGCAGCATGAACGCCAGCGGCAAGCCGATCAGCATCCCGCCCAGTGCGAACAGCAGGCCCACCTGCCATGGGATCTCCAGCCATTCCATGCCGGCATTGATGCCCACGGCAATGGCACCCAGCCCCGCCACCAGCCCGGCATTCCAGACCAGCGCGCCGATCATGGCGAAGCGCCCGCCCAGCAGCGGCGTGCGCAACAGCCTGGGCAGCATCCACAGCGTCAGCCCGAGCAGCCCCATCGGCGCCCAGCCGTAGGCCACCGCGTTCAGGTGCAGTGTGCGCAGGCGGCCAAAGGTCAGCCAGGCCTGCCCGGTCAGCAGGTCGGGCATGTGCAGCTTGAGCGAACTGAGCAGCCCGGCGGCGGAAGCCACCACCAGCCAGACCACGGCACAGCTCAGCATCAGCAGGGCCGGCAGGGAACTGGAGCGATCGGCCTCATGGCGCGCGGCCAGTTCGGCTTCTAGATCGGCTCGGGCCGCCGCGGCGGCGGACGCAGGCTGCCGGCTGGACGCGGCGCCGGTCCACAGCGCCTGCTGCTGCGCGGCATCGCTCGACGGCTCTTCCGGATGGCCGATTTCGCCAGACGCGAAGATGGTGCGCGCACCAGCCGACTCGAGATCGAACAGGCCCTTGCGCAGCGACCAGATAAAGGCAAACAGCCCACCTACGGACAGCAGGAAGGTAGCTAACAACAGACTCGTGGGATCCATGTTTTTCCTTGCACTCCCCACGACGGCGCCACGGCCGCCGCAGTCAACGGACAGCGCTGAATGCTAAGCAGACAAGACAGGACCGAACAGAAGCAGATCAACACGAATCGACCGGATCAGGGGGATTGGCACGCGACAAGTTGCCGCAGTGCACATATCCCGGCTGATTCGTTGCCGGCGCGGCATCGCCACTGCACCGTGCCCTTCGCTGATACGGTACAGTCATCAGAATCCGGCCATGTGCCAAACAGCGAATTCCCGAACCGCCGATGCCGCGCAGCAAACCACCCGCCTCCCGCCAGCCCCAGATGGAACCGCCCATCGGCACGCTCTATGAATTGCTGGCCGACGACATCGCGCAATCCATCCAGGCCGGCACGCTGCGGCCCGGCGACCGCCTGCCTTCGGTGCGGCAGGCCAGCGCCAGCCGCTGCCTGAGTCCGTCCACGGTGTTCCAGGCGTATTACCTGCTAGAGGCGCGCGGCCTGATCGTCGCGCGCCAGCGCTCGGGGTACTTCGTGGCGAGCACCACCCGCGTGCTGCCGCCGGAGCCCGAGGTGGCATCGCAGCCGGGAGAAGGCTCGACCGAGCTGAATGTGAGCGACCTGGTCTTCGACGTGCTGGCGTCGGCCAAGCAGCGCGACCTGGTGCCGCTGGGCTCCGCGTTCCCGAGCCCGCTGCTGTTCCCGCTGGAACGCCTGGCCAAGTCGATGTCCGGGGTGATCCAGCACCTGGACCCGTGGAGCTCGGTGGACGACATGACGCCGGGCAACGCCGGCCTGCGCCGCCAGATCGCGCTGCGCTACCTGATCGACGGGCTCACCGTGCACACCGATGAGATCGTCATCACCAACGGCGCGCTGGAAGCGCTGAACCTCTGCCTGGCGGCAGTCACGCGGCCGGGTGACGCGGTCATCATCGAGTCGCCCACCTTCTATGGTGCGCTGCAGGCGCTGGAGCGCCACGGACTGCGCGCCATCGAAGTGCCCACGCATCCGCGCGAAGGCATCGAACTCGACGCCCTCGCCCGCGCGCTGGAGCGCCATCGCCCAAGCGCATGCTGGCTGATGACCAATTTCCAGAACCCGCTGGGCAGCCTGATGCCCGACGCCAAGAAGCGCGAACTGGTGAAGCTGCTGGCGCGCTTCGAGGTGCCGCTGATCGAGGACGATGTGTACGGTGAACTGTACTTCGGCAACAAGCGGCCGACGCCGGCGAAGGCGTTCGACACGCAGGGCCTGGTGATGCATTGCGGCTCATTTTCCAAGTGCCTGGCGCCGGGATACCGGATCGGCTGGGCCGCGCCGGGACGCTTCGCGCGCGAGGTGGCACGGGCCAAGCTCACCAGCACGTTGACGGTGGCCGCGCCGACGCAGGCGGCCATTCTCAATTATCTGGAAAAGGGCGGGTATGACCGTCACCTGCGTCAGTTGCGGCAGGCGCTGGCGCAGCGGCAGGACGCGTTCGCGCAGGCCATCGCGCGGCATTTTCCGGCGGGTACCCGGGCTACGCGGCCCGCTGGCGGGTATTTCCTGTGGATTGAAATGCCGGTGGGGACCGATAGCCTTGCATTGCATCGTTTCGCGCTTTCCCATGGGATCAGTATTGCGCCCGGGCCGATTTTCTCCGCGCATGGGGGGTTTCGGCATTGCTTGCGGATTAATTGCGGGCATGATTTTGATGAGCGGAGTGACGCTGCGCTGGCTACGTTGGGGAGGTTGGCCAGGTTGACGATGGAGTAGGAGTTTGATGCATGGGGTGGCGTCGTCTTGCGCTCGGTTGTGGTTTTTTTTGGTGGCGGTGCGGGTTGGTGGACGATTGGATTTCTGCGCTGGTGGTGTTGCTTGATCGGTGTTGGTTTTTGCACCCAACAGCCATACGACATCCCCCCTGTGGGGGGCTGCCGGTGCGGGTTGGTGGACGATTGGATTTCTGCGCTGGCGGTGTTGCTTGATCGGTGTTGGTCTTTGCACCCAACAGCCATACGACATCCCCCCTGCGGGGGGCTGCCGGTCACTTTTCTTTGCGTTCGGCAAAGAAAACTAACGAAAAGAAAGCCGACCCTGCCGGGGGCAGAGCAATCAGGCTGTTCGGCGGTAGTGATTGCGTCGTACGGGCAGCGGCTTCGGCTGGCGTGCCCTACCGGCTTGAAGGGCCGCGCCACTGCGGATGGCACCGGTTTCGTGGTGCGGCCCCTGATGGCGGGCGCGGCGCCCATTCGGCCATCTGCCGTTCGCGGTGCAAGGGGCCGCTGCATTTCATACCTTGCTGGTCTCGTGGTTTTGTCTCCGACGGCAGATACCCTGCCATTTGACACCCTGCCGTACCGGCGCAAGCCGCGGCTGGAAATCGGCCATCTTCGTTTCGTGGTGGGCGCAGTGGCCCCGGGCGAACACGGTAGGGTGTAGCGATGATGTTGTGCGGTTCAGCTGCCAATTCGTGAGCGAGGCGCAGGCGACTGAATGCAGGCCACCGCGCCCACCACGAAACCCATTATTGCGAAGTTGCGCGGCGCCCAACCCTGCGAACGGCAGGGACCGAACAATCGCCGCGCTTGCCGTCGGAGACAAAACCACGGAACCAGTAAGTCTCGAAGAATCGTGGCCCGTTGCACCGCGAACGGCAGATGGTCGAATGGGCGCTGCGCCCGCCATCGGGGGCCGCACCACGAAACCGCTGGGGCATGCGGTAGTGCTGCCATTGAAGCCGGTAGGACATGCCAGCCGAAGCCGCTGCCCGTTCGACGCAATCACTACCGCCGAACAGCCTGATTGCTCTGCCCCCGGCAGGGTCGGCTTTCTTTTCGTTAGTTTTCTTTGCCGAACGCAAAGAAAAGTGACCGGCAGCCCCCCGCAGGGGGGATGTCGTATGGCTGTTGGGTGCAAAAACCAACACCGATCAAATAACACCACCAGCAAAGAAACCTCACCAAGCCCTTGAGTCCAACAGCCGACACCGCCCACTCACACCATCAACCCCCATCAAAAAGCCACCCAACCATTAAGCCTTACAATTCCCCACCCCCCAGGAAAACACAAAAATGGATTCCCGCCTGACCGAACTCGAAATCAAGGTTGCCTTCCAGGACGACCTCCTCGACAGCCTCAACCTCGCCGTAGCACGGCAACAACGCCAGATCGACCTGCTGCAAGAGCAGTTGCAGGCGCTCTACCAGCAAATGCGCTCCAGCGGCACCGGCGGCGCCGAAGGCGGCCCACAGCACGAAATCCCGCCGCATTATTGAGAACACATGGCGGCACTCCGCAACAACAAAATCCGCCTCGATTGAACAAAGCCATCACCACCGCGGTCAGACCGGGTAACGCGCAAAACGCCAACCTGGAGGCACCGCAGCATGCCGACCATGCAACCCCGCACCCGGCTCCTGCCCGCACGGTCCATCCGCGCCAGGACCTTGAAAGCCGTCACAGCACTCACCATGCTTGGCGCCGCCACCGCCTGGGCCGGCTATAACGTCTGGACCGGCGAATACACATTCACCCGCGAGGAATTGCAGGCTGCCGTGGAAAAACGCTTTCCCGCAACGCTGCGTTATGGCCAGGTAATCGACGTGCAACTGACGCATCCGCGCCTGGTATTCGACGGCGCCAATAATCGCGTGACCACCCAGATGGACGCGCAACTCGGCAATACCTTGCTGCCGGCACCGCCGATCAACGGCACGCTTTCGCTCAGCAGCGCACTCAAATACGATCCGGCAAAACGCGCCGTGCTGCTCGACAATCCATCCGTCGAGCGGGTCCAGGTAAACGGCATGCCGGCGCAATATGGGGAGCAACTGAACGCGATCGGCGCCGTGGTGGCGCAGCAGTTGCTACGCGATTACCCGCTTTACACCTTCACGCCGGAGCAATTGCGCATCGCCGGCAAAGATGTGGAGCCAGGCGCCATTACTGTGCTGCCCGATGGCATCAAGGTTCAGGTCAATACGCGTTAAACGCAATACGTATTGCGTATTCGCATCGATTGCCCCTGCCATTGCCGTGCAGGAAATGTTGTATCCGCGCACGCATTCAGCCAGGAACCACACCGATTAATATCACGGCGCGCGAGTAATGCCGCGCGACCGGTTATACTCCGCGCTCCTACAACTAACGGGTAAATACAATGGCCGTAGCTAAGAAAGTCGCACAAACCAGCGCAGCAGCAAAGACCAAGCCGGCAGCCGCCAAGAAGGCAGCAGCACCGGCAAAGAAGGCCAGCGTGCTGGCTCGCGAACTGGCAGCTGCAAAGAAGGGCCTGCTGAAGCTGCGCGCTGACGCGAAGAAGGCGATCGAAGCCGCCAAGCGCGAAATCAAGGTGGCTGCCGAAGCCGCCAAGCAAGCCGTGCTGGCAGAGCGCCAGGCCGCCAAGGAAAAGCTGGCAGCACAAAAGGCAAAGGCCAAGCCCGCTGCCAAGAAGCCGGTGGTGAAGGCCGCCGTGGCAAAGAAGGCTGCAGCCAAGCCGGCCGCCGCCAAGAAGGCCGCTGCACCGAAGGCAGCAGCTCCGAAGGCCGCCAAGCCGGCCGCCGCTCCCAAGGCAGCAGCTCCGAAGGCTCCCAGGAAGGCCGTCGTGAAGAGCGCCGCCAAGAAGCCGGCAGCACCGAAGAAGGCCGTGGCCGTCAAGGTCGAGGCAGAAGCGCCTGTCGCCGCGAAGTAAATCGCGCGAGGGCCAGCGCGGCGGGCGGCCCGGACATGCGCGCGGCAATCCGCGCCATGCTTCGACCCCCTTTCGCGCACCACTTTTGTGCGAACCGGCTGGCGCCTGGCAGGGCCAGCCGGACATCTCCTTTCGAAATTCCCCGTCTTTCCAGCAGTCCTGACCGATCGGCCAATTCGGCACGATCGCGTGAACACGCGCCCCGGTCCCCCCGCATTCCCGGCATCATTTCTGCCAGATCTCAAGCCAATACTTGAGCCAATACTTCAGCCGATGCGTCAGCCAAGAGTTAAGCGGACACCCGGCCGGAAAACCCAAATCGCCCTTTCCGCGATTACCTGCCCCCGGCATTAGCCAGCATCCATCCAGGCAAATCGGGCCGCGATCCGCCAGCATTCGGCCGGCAGTTTCCTATTTTCGGAATACCAGGCTGAAGTTATTGGCTGGCATCGGGATTGGCTCATCCATGCGGAAACCCTCGGCCTGGCCCAGCACCGCCACGTCCTCCATATTGCGCACGCCCCATTCCGGGTCGGCATTGCGCAACTGCGCATCGAACGCGGCATTGCTCGGCGCGGTGTGTTCGCCGTTGCGCCGGTAGGGGCCGTACAGGTAAAGCACGCCGCCGGCCGGCAACAGGCGCCCGGCGCCGGTGAACAGCGCCTGGGCCGCCGCCCACGGCGCGATGTGGATCATATTGATGCAGACCACCGCCTGTGCCGCTTCGATGCCCCAGGATGGCTGGCGCACGTCCAGCACCAGCGGCGCAAGCACGTTGGCCACGCCGGCATGCGCGGCCCAGCCTTCGATCGACGCGCACGCCGCCGCGTCGGGATCGCTCGGCTGCCAGGTCAGCCCCGGCAGCGCGGCGGAAAAATACGCCGCGTGCTGGCCGGTACCGCTGGCGACTTCCAGCACCAGACCGCTCTGCGGCAATACCCGGCGCAACACGGCCAGGATGGCGTCGCGATTGCGGTCGGTGGCCGGCGCGATCCGGCGTGCGTCAAGTTGGCCATCTTGGTTCGGCATGTCGTTTCTCCTGTTATGGGGACGGAATAGGGCGCGGAACATCGAGCCACCGCCAATGTGCTGCCGCAAGCGTAGCAGGCATGCCCCACCCCCCGCCACCGGGGCCGCCTTCGGCCTGTCCGGTTGCTCACGCCGCCAAACCCAGGGGGCACAAAGCAAAACGCCCCCGACGACGTTGTCATCGGGGGCGTTCAGCCACGCGGGCCTGGACCGTCCCGCGGCCAGGATTACCGTTGCTTGCGCACCGGCTTCAACCTCCGCGTGGTCCAGTCCGCACTCAGGCCTTGCTCGTCTTGAGGCTGGTGACATCGGCTGTCAGGTAGCCGACTGCCGCGCCAAAGCGGTCCTTGTAGTTGGCACGGACCAGCGGATCCAGCGCGGCCTTCACGGTGTTATGCAGGCTGCTCCAGTCGCCGGCGTGCTGGAAGTTGCTCATGATGTAGGTCCAGCCGTTGAGCTCGTCGACCGCATGCAGGCCGGTCGATTCGCCACCCGACGGCACCGACAGCAAGCGCGACAGCTTCTTGGTGTCGACGTTGTAGGCCCACAGGAAGTTGTTGACGTGCTGGCCGCTGTCTTCGCCGATAAACAGGGTGCGCAGCTTCTCCGAGAACTTGAGGTTGTCCGGATTGGCGATCGTCTCGGGGTCGCCGGTGTTGCCCAGCGCATCCGCGCCGATGTCCTTGCCGACGATCAGGGCCTTGGTATGCACCGGCACCCATTCGCTGTTGATCGCGGCGCCGTCCAGGTCCTTCTGGCCGCCGGCGAGGTTGTGCTGCATCACGCCGCCAGCCTTGAGCGCGGCGGGCAGCGAGATGCCGCTTTGCGCATTCCAGCCCTTGGCGTTGTTCGTGACCATCGAGTCCTGGATGTTCTGCAGCGCGGAGTAGGCCACCTTGTCCTTGATATTGACGGTGGTGCCTTCCATCTTGGTGAAGCCCATGCTGCCGCCCTTCAGGTAGGCGTAGCGGTGGGTTTCCAGGAAGGCGGCGGCCTTGTCCTTGCCCGGCAGGATCTTGACCCATTGCGCCTTGCCGCCGGAGAAGATCTTGGTGTATGCCGAATCGCTGGGATCGGCCCACTTGACGTCCATGACGTCGACCGGGCGGTTTGACTTGGCCATCGCCTCGACTTCTGCGCTGGTGGCATGGCCGAGCTTGACCCAGGACAGGTCCGCGCCGGAAGCCGCCGGATCGATGGAGAAGCCTGCACCGATCTTGGCAACGTACAGCGTGCCGGCGGAGAGGTCCTTCTCCTTGTCGGCCACGAACATGAACAGCCCGCTGTTGGTGGCGTCGTCACCCATCAGCACGGTGCGGTTGTCGGGCATCACCTGCACGAGTTCGTGCGAGATGCGGCCCAGGCAATAGTGCTTCCTGATGGAACCGGTGCCGTCGGGATTGACAGTCACTTCGGGCAGATGGCCATACAGATAGGGGTTGAACGCGATGTTCGCATTGCCGTACAGGTTCTTGGCGAACTTCGTGTACTGATCCGTCTGGTCGGTGTAGGTCGGAACATCCGCCGCATTGGGGAACGTTTCCGGCTCGTACTCTTCGCTGGACAGGTGGGTGTTCCACGGCGACAGGCTGGCGCCGCAGGTGATCCACAGGCCGTTGACGCCCGAGGTGTCGACGTTGTGGTACTTGACCAGCGCCAGCTTGCCGGTGGCCGGGTCCTGATCCAGCGTGAGCACGGCGATCGGCGACGGCAGGCGGCCGTAGGTGTCGGTGCCGAGCTGGTCGCGCGTGGTGTATTCGAACTGCACGACGGCGAATACGGTGTTGCCCTTCACGCCGGCCACCTTGGCGCCGTCGATCTTGAGCAGCGAGGTGCCATCCGGCGAGTCCGAGAAGAACTGGCGTTCCTTGCCGGCCACCGACGTGTCGATGATGGGCTGGTTGTTGATGTCGACATAGCCGCCCGCCAGGATGGTGCCGCCCTGGCCGTCCGGGACCATGTCGCCGGTGACGAAGAAGGGCTGGTAGGCCAGCTTGAAGGTCTGGCTGCTGCCATCGCTGAACGATACCTTCAGGCTCGAACCCACCGTGGTGGTCGCCATCGCTGCCGGGTTGGCCAGCGTGGGGGCCGCCATGCCGGTGAACTCGGCGGTGGTGAAGGTGGCGGCGGCGGGTGTGCCGGGTGCCGGTGCCGGCGCCGGCACCGGCGCGGCTACCGCGTCGCCGTCTCCGCCGCAACCGACCAGGAAGGCGGAAGCGCCAAGGCCCAGCGGCAGCATGGGTGCGCCGGCCAGGAATTTAAGCGCCTTGCGGCGGGATGCGTCCGGTTTGTCGAGCATTCTTCTTTCCCGTTTCGTTATGTGAGTGATTGGGCGGCGCGCGCTGCGCCGCCTTGCCGCGCGCTTGTGGGGAGCCGCGCGGCGTTCAGGCCGATTCGCATCCTATGAATGATTTGTTACAACTTGTTGAAAGTGTCTTAAATCGCAGACATCCAGGGACCGCCCGCGAAATCAGCCTAACCAGCGTAATCAGGGCAATCCGCGCATCCCGGACGGCCGCGGCCGCTGTTGTACACTGGCGCACGCTCCCTGCCAGGAGCTGATTCCCTTAGCTCTCAGCCCGCCGGCGCCGCTTATGGCCCGCCGTGACGCGGCCCCACCCGTGCCGACTTACACCCTCGCTTCTCCCGTCCAGGCGGACCTGGAAATCCGCAAAAGCCGTTTCATCGGCTACGCGATGCCCGTGCAGGACCGCGCAGCGGCCATGGCCGAACTACAGCGCCTGCGCGAAGCGCACGCCACCGCCACCCATGTCTGCTGGGCCTTGCTGGCAGGCGGCCAGTCCGGCATGTCGGACGATGGCGAGCCTTCCGGCACAGCCGGCCGGCCCATGCTGGAGGTATTGCGCCACCATGAACTGGAAGGCGTGCTGGCGGCCGTGGTGCGCTACTACGGCGGCATCAAGCTGGGCGCGGGCGGGCTGGTGCGGGCCTATACGGATGCCATCGCCGCGGCGCTGAAGGATGCGCAGCGCATCGAGCGCATCGCCTATGCCGAACTGGTTGCGGAGGTGGACTACGCCGACGAGGCGCGCGTGCGCCGCTGGATCGAGCAGGAGGGCCACGTGCTGGCGCATGGCGAGCATGGCGCCGCCGCCCGGCTGACGATCCGCCTGCCGGCCAGCGCGCTGGACGCGGCGCGGGCCGCGCTGCGCGACGCCACGCATGGCCGCGCCCGCTTTCCCGGCGCGGACGATGGCGAGGCGCAGCCATGAACAACGGCCCGCACGCGCCCGGTTCGGGTTCCGGCGGCGCGGCCGATGCCGCCACGCCCCCCTCGCCACCTTCGCCGGCCTTTGCCGCGCGCGTCGAACCGCTGGGCAGCAGCTTTCCCGCCTTGCCCACGCAGACGCTGCTGGAAGCCGCGCTGCTCGCCGGCGTGCAACTCCCCAGTTCCTGCCGCAATGGCACCTGCCGCACCTGCCTGTGCCGGCTGTCCGCAGGGCGGATTGCCTATCGCATCGAGTGGCCGGGCGTGAGCTTCGACGAACGCGACGAGGGCTATATCCTGCCCTGCGTGGCGTATCCCGAGAGCGATGTGGTGATAGAGGCGCCGCTGGCGCGCCTGCCGGACGCTTCCCGCGCTTAAGCCACACTGACCAACTTGCGCCTTCGCGCCGGCACGGCCCGCGCAGCGAGGCACTGCATGAAGAACTGCCACGCGATGCGCAGCGCATCCGGGCCGGAAGGATCGGCAAAGGCCTGGCTGGACGGGCCGCCGCTCCACGCATGCCCGAGCCCTTCGATCCGCACCAGGCGGACATAGGGCTGCCGCTCGCTCGACCATGCGTAGACGCTGAAGGGCCGCCGCTGCCCGCGCTGCCCCCGGCGTGGTGCGGCCAGCACGGGTGCTTGCGGCAACAACTGCTGCCACAACGCGGCCGAAGCCAGCGCGTTGTCGAAGTGCACCACGTGATCGGCATCGCCATGCAGCAGCAGCAATGGCGGCGGGCGGCGCCCCGTCAGTTGCAGCCGCGCGGCCGCCACGTCGGGGTGGCCCTTGCCTTGCATGACGCGCGCCGCCTGCGCGGCGTTGGACGCGCTCAGCGGCACCGCGCCGGAATGCGAACCCACCGCGGCGAAGCGGTCCGGATAGCGCAGCCCCAGTATCTGCGCCATGGCGCCGCCGGCCGACAGGCCAAGCGCGAACACGCGGTCGCGGCGAATCGGGCGCTGCTGGCACACATGCTCGACGATGGCCATCAGCAGGCTCGCCTCGGCCGCCACGCGCGCGGAAGCGCCGAACCAGTTCCAGCACCGCTGCGCGTTCGCGTGGGAGGATTGCTCGGGCATCAGGACCACGCAGCCCGCGCTGCGCGCCACCACCGCGGCGCGGGTACATGCGGCAAAGCTGGCCGTGTCCTGGCCGCAACCATGCAGCAGCACCAGCATAGGCGCCGGACGCGAAGCGCTCACCCCTGGCGGAATAAACAGCCGGTAACGGCGCTGCACGAGCGGCCCCAGCCCCCAGCTTCCTTCTTCCCAGCGCCCCCCGCCACGGCCTGCCGGCGCCGGCACCGGGGACACGACACCGCTCAACACGCGTTGCGTGGCCTTGCTCATGGCCTCGCCCTGCCTCACCGCCGTTTTGATTGCGGACTTCGTGACCGTGCGCTGCGCGCGCCGCATGTTGCGGGCGGCGATCTTGCCGAGGGTGCTCCAGAGTTTGCTGCCACTGCTCTTGCGACGCGTCATCGGCGGCATCTCCTGCGCGGGGTGATGGAATGCGCCGTCAGGGCGCATGGCTGGCATGGACGCGCAGCGTTTCGCTGCAGCGCACCACCAGTATGCCGTGCAGCGGGAAGTTCTGTCAGGCTTTCCCTCGCCTTCAGCAAGCCTAGAAGACCCCACGCAGCGCCAGTTCGGCGCCGAGCAGCAGCAGCCCGCAAAAGAACACCTTGCGAAACCGCGCCGGGCTGATGCGATGGCGCAGCCATTGGCCGACGAACATGCCGCCCAGCGCGGGCAACAGCGCCAGCACCGAAGCGCCCAGGACGGGCGTATGCAGCAACGCGCCATTCATCGCCAGGCTCACCGCAAGCGCGATGGTGGACACCGTGAACGACAAACCCAGTGCCTGCACCAGCGTCTCCCTGTCCAGGTCCAGGCCCTGGATGTAGGGCACCGCCGGAATCACGAACACGCCCGTGACGGCGGTGATGGCACCGGTGATCACGCCGGCCAGCGGTCCCAGCCAGGGTTCGGCGGCAGCCGGCACTTTCGGGTGGAAGGCGGCCAGGCCCAGCACCGCGTACAGCACCAGCGCCACGCCCAGCCAGGACGTGGCATGCGCCATCAGGCTGGCCGGCAGCAGCGCCGCCGCCAGCCATGTGCCCACGCAGATGGCCGCCAGCATGGGCCACATCCGTCGCATCAGCTGGCCCAGCCGCGGGCCGCTGTAGAGTTGCACCACATTGGTCACCATGGATGGCGCGACCAGCAGCGCCGCAGCCTGCGCGGGTGGCATCGCCAGGCCGAGCAGCCCCATCGCCACGGTCGGCAGGCCCAGCCCCACCACGCCCTTGACCAGCCCGGCGAGCAGGAAGGTAAAGCCGATCAGCGCCATCTGCGCGCTCAGGAACGTCGAGTCCATGGCCCGCTCACTCCGCCCGCGACGCAGGCGCCGCGATGGGCTGGTGCACCGCGCGGCTATCCGCCGGCGCCTGCTCGCGCTCGTTCAGGCCATAGTCGCGCAGCACGTGCGCCACCCGCAGGCGATAGCCCGCGAACACGCCGCCGCGCCCGGCCGACTGCGCGTGGCGGTGCTCCATCGTGTTGCGCCAGGCCATGACCGCGGCCTCGTCACGGAAGAACGAGAGCGACAGCAGCTTGCCCGGGTTGGTCAGGCTCTGGAAGCGTTCCACCGAGATAAAGCCGTCGATGGCTTCCAGCGTGGGCCGCAACTGTGCCGCGAGGCTCAGATACGTCTCCATCCGCCCCTCGGCGGGTTCGACTTCGAAGATGACTGCGATCATGGTGATTGTCCTTTTGTGATTGCGGTGTTTCAGGTGCCTGGCCGTTCAGGCACTCAGAGGAAATGCGGAATGCGCGTATTGAGCGAGGGCCGGTAGCGGAATGCCCGCACCAGCGCAGCGGGATCCGCGCCGCGTGCCAGCAGCGCGGCAACCACCGCCTGTGCCACCGAGGCGGCCAGCGCATCGCCGGGACACGCATGACGGCCGGCACCGAAGGTCCACGGCCGAGAGGCCTTGTCCGCGCACTCGCCCGGCATGCGCTCGTCGAACGAAGCGGCCGCCAGCACCAGCAGCACCCCATCGCCGGCCTTCAGGTCCGCGCCGCACAGGCGTGCATCGGTGGCCAGGAAGCGCCGTGTGTTCTGCACCGGCGGATCTTCGCGCAGCACCAGCGCGGCGACATCGCGCAACGCGCCGGATTCGTCCGGGCGCCGGCCTTGCGCCATCTCCCTGCCAAGCCGCACCAGCATGTTGCCGACCAGTCCAGCGGTGGCCTCGCACGCTTGTATCAGCAGGCCAATCGCATTGGTGGCGATCACCTCTTTCGCCACGCCGGCGGCAAGGGCTTCGCGTTGCAGCGCATCCAGCGGCCGGCCTGGCGCGGAGGGCGGCGCGCCCGCCGATAAGCTCTCGCGCATCCACGCCTGCAGCCAGGTGGCCGCCTCGCTCCCGGCGGCAATCTCCTGCGCGGTTGCCAACGGCGACATGGCCCGCGCGAATGCCGTCACCTGCGCAGCGGCCTGCATCGCCACACCGGGCTGGCCTGCTACGGCCAGGCCGAGCGCATCGGCCACGGCCAGCACCGGCAGGGAGAACATCCAGTGATTGACCGCAGCACCAGGCTGCGTCAGGTCGAAGGGCAGACCCTGCGCCAGCGCCGACACGCGCTGCCGCATGCCGCCCAGTTCCAGGGCCGCCATGCGTTTGAGCAGCACGCCCTTGAGCGGCGCGTTCCACGCGCCATCGTTCATGCGGATCAAGCCGCCAAACAGCGCGCCGGCAGGGCTGCCGGCCAGCCCGGGAGGCACTGGCTGCGCGGGCGGCCTCACGCGGCTGGCGGGATGCGCCAGCACCGCCGCGACCTCGGCAGCGCCGGCGGCAACCCACAGTCCGAGCGCCTCGTCGCGATAGAAAGGCCGGCGCGCGGCGAGGCCGCGGTAGTAGGGCGCCGGGTCGGCATGGGTGACGGCGGCAAGCGGATCTGACGGCATCGGGATCGGCATGGGCATCGGTGTGGGAACGCGGTTGATATTGGTGAGTATGCGTCTATACTGCGATCGTTGTTTCACCGCGAGATGAACTATGGAATACGCGCCCAGCATCAGCCAGATGGCCGGCCTGCTTGCCGACCCCGGACGGGCCGCCATGTTGTGGGCGCTGATGGACGGCAGCGCGCGCCCGGCTGGCGAGCTTGCTGTCATCGCCGGTTTGTCGGCATCGTCCACCAGCGGCCACCTTGCGCGGCTCAGCGAAGGGGGGCTGCTCGCGGTGCAGACGCGCGGGCGCAATCGCTACTACCGGCTTGCCACGCCCGAGATCGGCGTTGCCATCGAGGCGCTGGCCAGTGCGTCGCTGGCGAGCCAGCCGCCGCGCGTGCGCGCGGTACCCGCCTCGCGCACCGCGCCGGCGGCGCTGCGCCAGGCCCGCACCTGCTATGACCATCTCGCGGGAGAGCTTGCGGTTGCACTGTTCGAGCGCATGTCGCACGCCAACTGGATCGTGGTGGCCGGCACGGCCGTCGACCTGACCGAGAGCGGCACGCAAGGCATGGCGCAACTCGGCGTGGATCTCGACGTCGCGCGGCGCAAGCGGCGGCAGTTCGCCTGCACCTGTCCCGACTGGAGCGAACGCAAGCCGCACCTGGGCGGCGCGCTCGGCGCGGCGCTGCTCGAAAGCCTGATGGCCCGCAAATGGATAGAGCACACGTCCACCTCGCGCGCGCTGCGCGTGACGCCGCGCGGGCAACGCGAGATCTTGCGCATCGCCACTTGAGCGGCTGGCGCGCTTGCCCGGTTGGAATCCCCGTTTTCAAATGCGCCGGAACGTCATGGCGCCGCACCCATGGAGGGCTGATGCGATGAGCGATGAACTGGATGACGAAACGCACCGCGCGCTCTGGCGCCTGATCGAGCTGATCAACTTCGACGATCCCGTCATGATCGAGAAGCAGCAGACGCTGTTCGACGAGGCACTGGCCAGCTCGGACGACGCGGATGCGGTCGAGGGCCAGGAGCTGCTGTGGGTCCTCAAGGACGTCATCGACTGGGAGTCCGGCTTCTATGTGGACTGGAAAGACGCGCCGTCTTTCATCAGCTGCATGGACGAGCTTTGCGACCGCCTCGACATCGAACTCGACTGGGGCGTGGAAGATCCCGAAGACGAGGCGTTCCTGGAAAAAACCAGCGTGCCCGAGCTGATGGAACTGGCGCACGAGCAATTGCGCGTGGCCGGCATCACGCTATGGAACTGGGACACCGAGAGCGACGCCTATGCCGGCTGGCTGGCGCGCGGCGAGGACGATGAGGAAATGATCGGCCTGGGCGAAACACTGGGGCTGGAGATCAGGCCCGGCGACCAGCCGTATTGAGAGCGAGCGGATGCGGGTCCGCCTCCTCCGGGCCGGGGACGTTCCCTGTTAGTCAGTTGAAGTTGGGCTCTGTGTCGACAATTTCCGCGCCCCCAGGCCCCAACGTCTCCTCCAGCACATCGAGAAACACCCTCACGCTGGCCGGCATCAGCTTGCGCGCGGGCATCAGTACATAGACCTTGAGCGGCGCAGACGAATAAGCAGGCAACACCCGCACCAGCCGCCCCTGGTCCAGTTCGTCCTGCACATAGCGCGGCGACAGCCGCGCCACGCCCAGCCCGTCCAGGGCGGCCTTGAGCCGGATCTCCGCGTTCTGCGTGCGCATGCGCGGCTCCACCGCCAGGCTCGCCACCTCCACGCCATCGCGCAGGAACTCCCAGCGCCGGTCGTCGGCATTGCCCAGCGTCGGCCAGCTCGCCAGATCCTGCGGCGTGCGCGGCAATCCGCGCGCGCGTATCAGCGCCGGCGACGCAAAGAATCCGCGATCGATCAGCACCACGCGTTTGCTGGCGAAGGAGCTGTCGAGCAAGCCGGTGTGGGTCATCACGAACACCAGGTCGTAGCCCCGCTCGACCAGGTCGGGCTGCTCCCAGCTCACATCCACCTCGACGCGCAACTCGGGATGCAGCCGCAGCAGCCGCGTGAGGCTGGGCGACAGATGCAGCGAGCCAACCTCGTACGGAGTGGAAATGCGCAGGGTGCCGCTGACCTGCTCGCTGACGGACACCGCCTCGGCGCTGATTTCGCGCAGTTCGTTAAAGAGCGGGGCGACCCGGTCGTAGAGTTGCTGGCCCCGTTCGGTCACCCGCACGCGGCGCGTGGTGCGCTCGAACAGCCGCACACCGAGTTGCACCTCAAGCCGGGACACCGCCGCGCTGGCCGACGACTTCGGCACATCGGCCAGGTCGGCCCCTTTGGTAAAGCTCGCGCCTTCCACCACCCGGCAAAAAATCTCCCAGTCCTTCCATTCGATCGTCTTCATGCGCCAATCCCTTTTGCCGCCTTGGGCCGCCTTGGGCGCGCCATCGGTCGTGCGCGTCAATGCGGGCGATTGTCCCATATGGCGAACAATGGTGCGCCGATGTCTCCTGCAAAAGCTTTCCTTGACAATTTACATCGTAAATATACACTGTAAAACATCATCGCCAGACCATCTGACGATATGCCTCAAAAGGCATACGACATCCATCGCAGCACAACTGACAAATGGCAAAGAACCTTACCCAGGATGAAATCGAAACCTTCAAGGCGCGCCTGTGCGCGGTGGCCGAACGCCGCTTTGCCGAAGGCGGCGTAGCCAGCGTGAGCATGCGCCAGCTCGCCGAGGAAATGGGCTGCAGCCCGATGACGCCCTACCGCTACTTCAAGGACAAGGAAGACATCCTGGCGGCCGTGCGCACGGCGGCGTTCGACCGCTTCGCCGCCGCGCTGGAAGCCGCCGGCGCCAGCGTCGGCGAGCCGCGCGAGCGGGCGCGCGCGGTGGGCGAGGCCTACCTCGCCTTTGCCTTTGCCGAGCCCAACGCCTACCGGCTCATGTTCGACATGACGCAGCCGGGCGGCGACCGCTATCCCGAGCTGGAACGCGCCGGCTCCCGCGCGCACCGCACCATGAGCGCGCACCTGGAGACCATGGTGGAGCGCGGCCTGATCCACGGCGACCCGCAGGTGCTGAGCTATGTGATCTGGGCCTCGATCCACGGCCTGGTGATGCTGCACCTGGCCGGCAAGCTGCCCGGCGGGCCCGGTTTCCGGGCCATCCATGCCGAGATGATGCGGCTGCTGGCGCAAGGCATGCGCGCGCCCATCCCCGAAACCGGCGTCGAAAACGAATAAGCGAATAACGCAACAAGTAACGAAGCCAGCAACGAACCCGGCCCCCCGGCTACGCTGGAGCCAACCCCGCAGCAGACAACAAGGAGCACGAGATGAGCCAGCCGTTCCCGTCATCCCCCTATCTCAGCGGCAACTTCGCCCCCATCCTGATGGAGTGCGACGCGCCCGATCTGCCGGTGCTGGGCGAGCTGCCGCGCGCGCTGCGCGGCACGCTCTACCGCAACGGCCCGAACCCGCAATACGCGCCGCGCGACGCGCAGTACCACTGGTTTATCGGCGATGGCATGGTGCACGCCTTCCACATCGAGAATGGCCGCGCGCGCTACCGCAACCGCTGGGTGCGCACCAACAAATTCCAGCGCGAGCAGGCTGCCGGTCATGCGCTGTTCGGCAGCTGGGGCAACCCCGCCACCACCGACCCTTCGGTGCTTGGCCAGAACGACGGCGTGGCCAACACCAATATCCTCTGGCACGCTGGCCGGCTGCTGGCGCTGGAAGAAGCCGACCCGCCGGTCGAAATGGACAGCGAGAGCCTGGCCACGCGCGGCGACGTCGACTACGGCGGCAAGCTCAAGGGCGCCATGACCGCGCACCCCAAGGTGGACCCGGTCACCGGCGAGATGGTGTTCTTCGCCTATTCCGTCGATGGCCCTTTCACGCCCGGCATGCGCTACGGCGTGGTGGACCGCAACGGCCAGTTGCAGCGCCTCGAACGCTTCGAAGCGCCGTTCCCCAGCATGGTCCACGATTTCATGGTGACGCAGAACCATGTGCTGTTTCCCATCCTGCCGCTCACCGGCAGCATGGACCGCGCCATGCGCGGCGAGCCGGCCTATGCGTGGGAGCCGGAGAAGGGTTCGCACATCGGCATCATGCCGCGCAACGGCGGCACCGCGCAGATGCGCTGGTTCCGCGGCGCCGCCTGCTATGTGTTCCACGTCATGAACGCCTGGGAAGCCGGCAACAAGATCATCGCCGACGTGATGCAGTACGAGAGCGCGCCCCTGTTCAATCCGGGCGCCAATGGCGAAGGTGCGCGCCTGTGCCGCTGGACCTTTGACATGGCCGGGAAGTCCGACAGTTTCACGCGCGAGTACCTGGACGACATGCCGGGGGAATTCCCTCGCTTCGATGAGCGCTTCGCCACGCTGCCCTACCGTCACGGCTACTTCGCGTTCCGCCAGCACGAGAGCAGCGCGCGCGGCAGCTATGACAGCCTGGCGCACATCGACCTGCGCAGCGGCAAGCGCGCGGTCCATGTGCTGCCGCAAGGCGACGCCATCTCCGAGCCGGTGTTCGTGCCGCGCGCGGCCGACAGCGCCGAAGGCGACGGCTGGCTGCTGGCCACGGTCTACCGCGGCGCGCAGGCGCGCAGCGACCTGGTGGTGCTGGACGCCGGCGCGGTGGCCGACGGCCCGATCGCCACGGTACAGCTTTCGCACCGCGTGCCATTCGGCTTCCACGGCAACTGGCACGGCGCGGACTGAGCCGGCGCCTTGGCGCTTCTTTGCCTCACTGTTCATTCACGCAAGACGGCACGACACGCATCGTGCCGCATCACGACACCAAGGAGACCAGCATGGGAATGCTGACCGGCTTTGCCCCCTTCATCGCCTTCTTCATCGCCATGCGGCTGGCATCCCCGCTGGCTGGCCTGGCCTCGGCCTGCGCGGTCTCGCTGTTCATGTGCCTGCGCATGTGGCGGCGCGGCGAATCGCTAAAGGTGCTGGAAATAGGGAGCCTTGCCTTGTTCGCACTGCTGCTGCTCTATACCTTCATGGCGTCGCCCCAATGGACAGTGGCCACGGTGCGGCTCGCGGTGGATGCCGGCCTGTTTGCCATCGTGGCGATCTCGCTGGCGATCGGACGCCCGTTCACGCTGCAATATGCGCGCGAGCGCGTGCCACAGGAATACTGGAATGCGCCGCGCTTCCTGGCGGTGAACCGCCACATCACGCTGGCGTGGGCCGTCGCGCTGGCGATCATGGTGGCCGCCGACGCGTCGGCGGAATATGTCAGCGCGATCCCGTTGTGGATCGACATCGCGGCCACCGTGGCCGCCTTCGCCGGCGCCGTGATCTTTACCGTGCGCTACCCGGCGGCGGTACGGCGCGCGGCGGAGGCCGCCGCGGCGGGGCAGACACGGGCGTAGGAACAAGCGCTAGCTTCGGATTCCGTCGTGCCGGGCAAAACCGTTGGCTTCGCTTCCCGTGGCTCCTGGCCAGACCGCCCCTCACTCCAACCCTCTCCCCATGAGGGGAGAGGGCGTGAAGGCCTTCGTCATCGCGGGCGGCTTTGGCGCATCCTGGCCGCTTCGTTCGGTGCGTTGTGCGTCAGGTTTCCTGACTTCCGGCTTTCAAGGCGCCCAGCCCGTCTTCTATCTCCTGCTGGAATGCTGGCCATAGCACCTGAAAGCTATCGAGTCCCTCGCTGCGAACCACTTGCCGCATGCCGTTACAGAGTTCTGCCAGGGTCGCATTTCCCACCAGTGCGAAGCCACCGCTCAGCGAGTGCAGTGCATTGAGGACTGCGCCGGCGTCGCCCGCATGCAAGGCATCCGCAATCGCCGCCGTTGCCTCCCGCGTAGCGGAATGCATCGCCTCGCACACCTGCGGGGTGATCGGCAATTCCGCCGGCGTCTTGTCGCTATCCGGTTCTCTTCTAGGGCTTCTACCGGCACGCGCCCGCAGGACACGCTCCAGCACCGCGAGCGGCAAAGGCTTGTTCAGCACGGTGGAAATGGACGCTTCCAGACGGCGAGCCGCGTCTTCCGGCATGCTATGCGCGCTCATCGCTACAACCGGCAAGCCTGGGTACTGCTGCCGGATGGCAGATGCCAGTGCATAGCCATCCATCACCGGCATGCCGATGTCCGTCAGCACGATGTCATATTGACTGTGCGCAAGCGTCTCCAGTGCCTTCGCGCCATGTTCGACAATCGTCGCGTCAAAGCCGAGCTGTTCGAGCTGGTCGGCCAGCATGGCACGGGTTGCCGGGTGGTCTTCCGCGACAAGCACCCGGATGGGCGGCTCGCCGGCATCGGACTCCACCGCACTTGCGGCATCCGATGCCTTGGCCGACGTTGCGCCGCCGTCCTGTGACCCGTGCGAAGGCGCCTCCGTCCGTTGCAATGGCCACCTGACCGTGAACGTGGTGCCCCGCCCCGGCGCGGTGTCGACGGAAATATGGCCTTGCACTGCCTCCACGATGCGCCGGCACAGCGGCAGCCCGAGGCCAGTACCTCCGTAACGTCTGTGGATAGAGCTGTCAGCCTGCGTATAGAGCGCAAACAGCGTTGGTACAACGGCCGGATCCATCCCGATACCGGTATCCGCAATCTCGAATTGCACTTCGGATACCTCGTTGTCTTGCACGAAGCCGGCGCGAATTGCCACATGGCCTGATTCCGTAAACTTGATCGCGTTGCTGACCAGGTTGGCGATCACTTGCCGGATCCGGGTCGGATCGCCGAGGAAGTGGCCGGCGGCGCCCGGCGCGATTTCGCAAGTCAGCGCCAGGCCCTTGGCCTCCGCCAGCGGCGCGAACGTGTCGCGCACGTCTTGCAGCAACTGGTCGCAACGGAAAGGAATGGATTCGAAGGTCAGCTGCCCCGCTTCGACCTTGGAAACGTCCAGCACGTCATTGATGATGCGAAGCAGCGAAGCGGACGAAGACTCGACAATCGCCAGCCTACGCCGCTGGCCGGCAGGCAACGGTGAGCGCCCCATCAGTTCCAGGCTGCCGATCATCGCATTCAGCGGCGTACGGATCTCGTGGCTCATCGTGGCAAGGAACGTGGATTTCGCCTTGTTGGCCTGATCGGCTGCCTGGCGCGCCTCCCTGAGCTTCTGCTCCGTTTTCTTCTGCGCGCTGATGTCAAGCAGCGCGCAAAGCACTGCCGCTTCCCCTCGATACTTGACATGGGTGAAATTCACCAGCAGATGCGTCAAGGCCTGTGTGTCCGCCCCAAGGGTCAACTCCTGGCCAATCAACGGCCGGATCCGGTTTGGACGCTCTTCCGACGCACGGCGATAGAGTTCCCACAGCCGCTGGTTCAGCGGCGGCGCGCTGACCTGCTCGGCATATCGGGCCATCACGTTGTTGTCCACGATCACGCGGCCATCGCCATGCGCAAGCAGGCTAAGGCCCACGGGCGCCGTATGGATCAGCGCGCGGTTGAGCTTCTGGCTCTCCTTCAGGCGCACTGCGCGCTCGTAGGCCGGCATGAGGATCTTGCGGCGATAGATGGCAATGCGGATCCACAGCAACAGCCATCCCACCACGGCAAGGGCGCCGATCGTCAGCAGGCGATACTTGAGGCCGGCCAGGATTGCGTAAGGGCTATAAGCGTAAATGAGGGTCCAGTCCGTCCCCGGAATGCGCTCACTGACCTTGAAGATGCCATCCCTGAAGGTCTGTTGCACGCCCGGCCGCGCCGCAGCGACATGCGCGGCTGCCACACGGTTGATGAAGGCGCTCCGATCGCCGTCGGGCGTCAACAGTACCTTGCCGCGCCCGTCGAGAATGGCGAACTCGCCCCCATGGAACGGATTCTGCAGGCCATTCAGGAACCGGCCCGGACGCCTGCTGGCAACGACGATGCCGAGCGGCCTGCGATCGCTGTCGAACAGGAACTGTGCGAAGCGGACCATCAGCTCACCCGATAGCGGATCAAATTGCGGCGCCATCCAGACCACGTCCGCCGGCGCGGCTTCGGGATGCGCTACAGCAGCCTGCGTGAGGCTGACGACGTCCGGCCAGGCCTCCCTGAACAACCGGAGCGCATCGGGCAGCCGTGACGACGGTACAGCGTAGCCGCTTCCCGACCGGAGCAGCGTAGCCAGGAAATCCCCCTGTACTGAATAGAAATAGGTGTTCGCGGAAAGCTCGGGAGTCCGCGTCAGCACGATACTGGACTTGAGCTGTTTCTCCACCATTGCCAGCAGTGGCAGGAAGCTCGATGCTGGCCGGACGTCGGTGACCTCGGTGGCCACGGCATAGACGCGGCGGCCCGAATCCTGGCTGATCCACAGTTGACCGTTATGCGAAAGGTACTGTTCGCGCAAGGCTGCCGACGGTTGCCCCTGGCTATCCCACACGCCTTCTGCATAGCCCGTGCCCCGCTTCAGGACCGCGCCGGCCCCTGTCATGCTGACAAGGAGCCTGGATTCCTGCGTCAGAAAGCTGGCGCGTGCGGCCGCATTGTAGTCACTGGCCGCCATCCACACGGCCAACACCGAGCACAGCAGGATAAAAGCCGATAATGCGGCACCACCTCCGTACAGCAGGGCAAGCTGACGCCGCTTCATCAACTCGGGATTGAAGTCGCGGCGGCCGCGCATGCTGCGGTGCCTGACAAGGCGTTTCAGTTTCATGGCGAAATTGACATCACGTGGCGCGCTCGCATCACGCTTGCTCCGGGCCGTCTTCCGGCTCCTGCTGCGTTTCGTTGCCGGCGTAACGGATCAGGTCCGCATCGCGCGTGACCCCAAGCTTTTTCATGGCCGCGACCTTCTGCGCGCTGATGGTCTGCTTGCTGCGATGCAGTTGGGCGGCGATCTCGCCCACTTTGTAGCCCGCGCGGAACAATCTCACGATTTCCGCTTCGCGGACACTCAGCTTGCGAGTACCGTCCGGGGACTCCTGATCTTCGAGCAAGGACACAACGGTGGGCGACAAGTACTGCCCACCGGTATGGGCGGCATGCACAGCAGTGACGATATGCGCCATTGCATCGGATTTGCTCAGGATGCAAGTCACGCCAAGCTTCTGGATGGCACGCAGCACCGCGGGATCATCCACCATGGTGATGGTCACGATGCGGACCTCGGGATACCGCCGCAGGATCATCGAGATAAGTGCCTGTCCGTCGCCGTACTTGCCATCCGGCATGACATAGTCGAGAACCAGGACGTCGCACTGCTGCTGACTCAGGGCGTCAATCAGCTCCGTGGAACTTGAGGCTGTCCCCGCCACCTGGATTCCGCTGACCCCCTGCAGCGAATGGGCAATGCCAAGCAACGTGACAGGGTGGTCGTCCGCGACCACGACACGCAAATGAAAGTCATCCATCGAGCCCACGCTTGTAGAAAGTTGCACAAGACCCCCGGGGTGCGAATGGCAAATAGCGCAAGCTCACCACAAACAACAGTTGTCAGGCCGCACAGCGGCAGCGCTTAAATTCAACACCAAATGATAACTAAAGATCACTATTGGTCCGCCGATGTGCAAATAGGGTCATATCAATGGTATCCGATCCCAGCCAATGGCCACTTCCTCGCGACGAGGGGTATGGTAAGCGCTTCGCTCGTTCATTCATTCGGTAAGTAAGTACCTCGCCACCCCCTCAATTCAGACTCGTCCTATTCTGAAATGCCGGCCATCCTCGTATCCTGTCGGTATGAAAGGATCTCTCAATTCCCTCGCGCTTCATCAAGCCCAGGTTCATGGCAACCCAATGCACGGTTGTGGCGCACGCACCCACGCCAGGCCTGCAGGTATGGGCAGCGCGAGCCGTCATCGCATCCTGGTCGTGGAAGAGAGTCCGCAGCACCTTTCCACCACGATGCAAATGTTCGCCTGCCAGGGCCAGCATCATGTCGAAGGCTACATTGACGGAGCCAAAGCCTTGCAGCGCCTGGGCGAGTGCGCCTTCGACCTGATTGTCACCGGCCTCAATGTAGCCGGCGTCGACGGCATCCAGATCATCCAGAGCCTGCCTACGTCGCCGTTCGCACCGGCCCTGGTGGTCACCAGTGCCGCATCGGAGCCGATACTGGTCGGCGCCCGCAAGGTCGCCGAATCGCGGGGCATAGCGGTGATGGCCACGTTGCCGAAGCCGCTCGCCCAGGATGCCGTGAATGCAGCCCTCGACACATATATCGGGAGTGTCAAGCGTGCACATCCCGTCCGTTCCGGCAACATCCCGGATTTTCAGCGCGATACCCTGATCTCCGCCATGGAAAACGGCGAAATGCAGGCCTGGTTCCAGCCAAAATACGCGCTGGCCGAAAACCTGGGCCACGCCGCGGAGGCGTTGGTGCGTTGGGAGCATCCGGAATTCGGGCTGCTGCTGCCCGGCGCCTTCATGCCCGACATTGAGCGTGAAGGGCTTGAGGCCCACTTGCTGCAAACCATGCTGGCACAGACACTCGCCGCACAAAGACAGTGGAGCGCATCCGGCCACGATATTGCCGTCTCCGTGAACCTCACGACAAAGCTGCTCGACGACCCGGATCTTCCCGATCGATTGCACGCGCAGGTGAAAGCATGCAACGGCAACCCGCGTCTTATCGGTTTCGAGTTGACCGAAGACACCATGGAAGCGCAGGAAAGCAACTACTACGCTGGCGCATGCAGACTGCGCATGCACGGCTTTGGCCTGGCGCAGGATGATTTCAGCAGCGGGTTCAGTTCGTTCTACAGACTGGTGGCGACGCCCTTCACGGAACTGAAGCTGGATCGGTCCATGGTGAAAGACGCCATCATGATCGATGCCTTTCGTGCCGCCCTTTCGAGCGTGGTGCGGCTTGGACGCGAAATGGGCCTGACCGTCGTCGCGGAAGGCGTGGAAACCGAAGCCGAACTGCGCATTGTCCAGGAGGCCGGCTGTCACAGAGCCCAGGGCTTTCTGATCTCGCCCGCGATCCGGCAGGATGCAATAGTCCGCTTCTTCTCCGCAGGCTGACGGCCGCCCGGCGTCCCGTCGTCCTGTCGTCCCGTCGTCCTGTCGTCCTGTCGTCCTGTCGTCCTGTCGTCCTGTCGTCCTGTCGTCCTGCGCCACTTTGCAATTTGACCTGAAGCGGATCGCCGTGATTCGCGACGAATCATGGTGTGGCCCCTCTCTCAGCACCTTCGCTTTCGCATAGGCAACCGCGCTCCCCTTCCTTTCCTGCTCCCCTTCCCCGCCCCCGGGCACGAGGCTCTGCGGCATGCGCCGCCCCCCAGCAGGCGAGTTCGGCGCACCCTCATTGACATGGCAAGTGGCGTGTCCCAAGCCCCCAAATGCTCCCGCTTCGACCTTGATCCGCTCCTGTTTCCCGCGAGCTCGCGCCGGCATCGCCGGGCATGCCTGCGCGGCCTGCCCAGGCTGGGATGCCGCAAGATCCAAAGTGTGAACAATTCTTAAAATTAGGACTCGTCCTATTAAGTAGCGTGAATTTCGTACTTGTCCCATATTTTTGGGATCGAAAATCGGACATCATATACATATTGCAAGCCCACCCACCTACACCGTTACAGGGGATGACTATTTAATCTGCAGAAAGGCGCCAAGGTTAATATGCGTAAATTTAATATAAGCGTTGTTCTGGCTGACGACACTCCATTGATGTTGAGTGGCCTGAAATGCGCGCTGAATTCAATTTCGAAGATATCCATCTTGGCTTCGTGTGAAACGTCGCAAGAACTATTTAATACACTATCCGACATCCAGTGTGATGTTGTTATTACGAATTACGCGATTCGCGGAAGCGAATCTGGCGATGGGCTGGCTTACCTCTCTCGTCTTCGGCGTCTTCACCCAAATGTGAAAATTGTCGTCCTGACGAGCTACAAGCAGCCCGCCATTATCAAGTCTGTATTGTCCCTTGGCGTCTCCGCAATTGTAGGGTGGCAAGACGATGCAGCAGAGATAATCACCGCAATTCTTGTCAGTTCATCTGGCGGCGAATATGTTTCTTCGCAGATCCGTGCGGCGTTATCTTGTTTTGAGTCCGATATCGAACAATCGCAACCGCTTTCTCCCCGCGAATCGGAGGTTATGCGCCTCTATATCTCCGGGATGACCGTCGGTGAAATCGCAGCCCTGCTCAAGAAGGGCAAGCAGACAATAAGCTGCCAGAAGATGAGCGCCATGCGAAAGCTCGGAATAAAGAGCAATGTAGATCTCATCAGATATGGCATTGACAGCAGTGTCGGCCAGCATTGATGAATCGTAGTCGCAGAAGCCAATCATCATCTTCTGGCTGACTTCCCTGATACGGGGTCGCCCACGGTACCGGCTGTGAGCCACTCTGTACCGAGGCACGTCTCATAACAGAGTGCGTAGTCTCGACCATGCCTGAATGTAAAGCCATTCACTCGCAGCACCGCTGACTGGCTCCGCATATCAAGCGTTATTTGCAACCTTTTTCGCAACCTCCGAAAGGAAACCTAAATGAAAACGAAAATCCTGGCAATCACCCTGGCAACCGCTGGCCTGATGACCGCAGCCGGTTCGGCGCAAGCTGCCGATGGCACGATCAACTTCACCGGCAGCGTGATCGCTTCCACCTGCAAGATCAATGGCGGCACCAACGACCTGACCGTGGCGCTGCCGCGCGTGGGTACCAACACCCTGTCCAAGGCAGGCGCCACTGCTGGCCGTACGCCGTTCGTCCTCACGCTGACGGGCTGCAGCGTCGCTAAGGATGCACCCACCAAGGTCGCGGTTTCCTTCGAACCCGGCACGACCGTCAACGCCGACACGGGCCGTCTGAAGCTGCAAGGTACCGACGCCGCTACCAACGTGGAAATCGGCCTGCTGAACGATCAGTCCGCGCCGATCAAGGTGGGTGCAGCCAGCGCCGACCAGAACTCGCAGGTCGTGAACATCGATTCCACCAGCGGTGGCGCGAAGATGAGCTACGCCGCCGAATACACGGCAACTGGCGTGTCGACGGCGGGTACCGCGAACTCGTTCGTGCAATACACCCTGATGTATCCCTAAGCGCGAAGACGGATCCCTGATTTCCGGGGATTGATCGTACCAGCTTTGCAAGCCGCCCGACCCGAACGGGTCGGCGGCTTGCGACAGGAGGTATAACTCAAAGGACAGTCATATGAGACACAGCATTCCGAAGTTACTGACGGCGATGGCGATTGCGTCCGCATCGATTGTTTCCGCATCGATTGCGACATCGGCCAATGCCACGGTCGTCGTGTCAGGAACCCGCCTGATCTTTCCCGCGGAAGAGCGGGAGATGACCATCAAGCTCACGAACGATGGCAAGCTCCCTTCGCTGGTTCAGGCCTGGATCGATAAGGGAAACGGCAATGAAAATGAAACGCCGGACAAGATCGATGTGCCGTTCACGCTCACACCGACCATGTTCCGGGTCGAGCCAGGCAAAGGCCAGACCCTGCGTGTGATCCATACCAACGAGCCGATGGCGACTGACAAGGAAACGCTGTTCTGGCTCAACGTACTGGACGTTCCCCCGAAACCGAGCGCCGAAGATGAGCGCAACCTGCTCCAGGTCGCCTTTCGCACACGGATCAAACTGATGTACCGGCCGACCGGCTTGCCCGGCAAAGCCGAGGAAGCCCCCGCCCAGCTCAAATGGCAGCTCACCAGGGGCGCAAGCGATCAGCAGTATGTCTTGAAAACCGTCAACCCAACCCCTTATGTCGTCAGCCTCGGCAGCGTCCAGTTGAAGATGGGTGGGAAGACACTCGATGCCGGCATGGGCCATGTGCTGCCCGGCGCGTCGCAGACCTTCCCGGTCAAGGGGCTGGAATCGATGCCCACCACGGAAGCGACAGTCGAGTTCAGCAGCATCGACGATTGGGGCGGCAGCAGGAATGCCCAAATGCCCGTCGTCACCGACCTCCGGTAGTAGCCTGGCCGGTCAGCACGTCATCACCAGCCCCACTGCTGGGGCACCAGAAATCTCTCACAAGTAGCCGTTGCGCATCCGTGTGCCACGTACGCATGTCGGGCGGCAAGATCGGACCCTAGCTCTGATGTCGTGGTCCGATCCATGATCGCCTGAAGTTTTCCTCCCGGAGTGTTTTGTATGCCGCCGATTCAGCGTCCGAATTCCGATATTGGTCACATGCCGCAGCTGCGGCCAATATGCGCGTTGCTGCTGACCAGCCTGGCCGGCTGGCAGAGCAACGCGCACGCGGACGGCGGAACTCCGGAGGCGCTGCAGGTCGCGCAAGTCGAGTTCGAGGGCGGCTTTCTCAACAACAGCGCCGGCACCGTTGACCTGTCGAAGTTCCAGCGCGCCAATGTCGTCCAGCCGGGCACGTACAGTGTCGACCTCTATGTCGAGCAGAACTGGGTGGGGCGCGCGAGCGTTCCGTTCAAGGCCGTGCCCGGTACGGCGGATGCCCAGCCTTGCTTCAACGAAGCGCTGCTGAAGCAGGCCGGTGTCAATCTCGGCAAGTTGCCTCACCATGTGAAGGTCTCGCTCGCCGAGCCCGATGCATGCATTCGTCTCGGGCAAGCCATTCCGGACGCGAGCACCAGTTTCGATTTCAGCGAACAACGGCTCACGCTCAGCATTCCGCAGGTTTCGCTCGTGCGTAACCCGCGCGGGTACGTGAGTCCGGATCAATGGGATCAGGGCGTTCCCGTCGGGATGCTCGGCTACAACCTCAACGTCTACAGCACCAAGAACCAGGGCAGCAACACCCAGACACAGGGATATCTCGGCCTGAACACGGGCATCAACCTGGGGCCCTGGCATTTCCGTCACGACGGGTCGTACAACTGGGATGACAAAGGACGCCAGAAGTACCAGAACATTGCAACCTATGTGCAGCGGAGTCTGCCGTCGCTGTCGTCGCAGCTCGTCATCGGCGAATCCTATACCTCAGGCGAGCTGTTCGATTCCACCCAGTTCCGCGGGGTGCGCGTCTACTCGGACGACCGGATGCTGCCGGATTCGTTGCGCGGCTACGCGCCGGTCGTGCGCGGCGTGGCCAAGAGCAACGCGCGGGTCACGATTTCGCAGAACGGCGTCAAGCTCTACGAAACCACGGTCGCACCGGGCGCGTTCGAAATCGACGATCTTTACCCGACCGGGTACGGCGGCGACCTGAACGTTTCCGTCACGGAAGCGGACGGCGTCGTGCATTCGTTCTCCGTGCCGTACGCGGCGGTGCCGCTTTCGCTGCGTCCTGGCACCAACCGCTACAGCGTGGTGGCGGGAACGGTGCGCAATCAGCAGAGCTCGAAGAATCCCCTCTTCACCCAGGCCACCTGGCAGCGCGGCTTCACCAACCTGCTGACCGGCTATGGCGGTATCACCGTGGCCGAAGGCTACGTGTCCGTGATGGGCGGCGGCGTGCTGAACACCTCGTTCGGCGCAATGGGGGCCGACATCACGCAGGCACGCACCTTGATTCCGGGCGTGAAGCGGTTCGACGGCTCCAGTGTGCGGGTGAGCTATGCGAAGAACGTGGTGCAAACCGGCACCAACGTTTCGATTGCGGCTTACCGCTATTCGACAGCCGGGTATTTCGGCCTCAATGACGCCATGCTCGCACGCGAGCAGGCCGAACGCGGCAACTCGATCGACACGGTATGGCGGCAGCGCAATCGCGCATCGCTGACGCTCAACCAGCGCCTGGGCGAGCGCGGCGGCAACCTCAGCGCGACCGCCTCCACGGCAACGTACTGGAACCGCGGCGGTTCGGACGTGAATTATTCGGTGGGCTACAGCAATGCCTACAAGAATATTTCCTACAGCGTTTCGGCAACGCGCCAGCGCAGCCCGAGCGGCGGCATGAGCACGCAGTACTACGTCGGCGTGACGATTCCGCTGGGCCGCAAGACCCCCGTGACGGTGTCGGGCAACATGGTGCACGACAGCAACGGGAGAACCCAGCTGCAATCGTCGCTCTCCGGTTCGGCCGGCCTGGACAACAACTTCTCCTACGGCCTGAACGCCAATCACTCGTCCGGAGACGGCAGCTCGACGACCAATGGCGGCGCCAACGTGATGTATCGCGCGCCGGTCGCCGAGCTCAGCGCCAGTGTCAGCGGCGGCGCGGATTACCAGCAGGCCTCCGTGTCGGCGCGCGGCGCCATGGTCGCACATAGCGGCGGGATCACGCTGTCGCAGCCGCTGTCGGAGACGTTCGCGATCATCGAAGCGCCGGAAGCGGCCGGTGCGCGCGTGACCAATGCATCGGGCGTGCGGGTGGACAGCCGGGGCTACGCGATCGTGCCGTACCTCACGCCGTTCAATATGAACATGATCGAGCTGGATCCGAAGGGCTTGTCGACCGACGTCGAGCTCAAGGAGACCAGCCAGCGCGTGGCGCCGCTGGCGGGATCCGTCCCGCTGCTGAAATTTGCCACGGAGTCCGGGCGTTCCGCCCTGATCCGGTCCCGGCGGCCGGACGGCTCGCCGCTGCCCTTTGGCGCCACCGTGCTCAACGAGCAAGGGAAAGAGGTCGGCTCGGTCGGCCAGATGGGCAAGATCTTCGCGCGCGGCCTGGAGTCGCAGGGCGAGCTGACCGTCAAATGGGGCAAGGACAAATCGGCGGTGTGCCATGTCCCCTACAAGCTGCCGGAGCGGAAGAAGGAGAAGGGGCTGCAGCCGCTGCAGCGCATCGATGCGGCATGCGCGGACGGAGCAGAAAGGCCGTCCTATGCGGTGAACCGGCCGAATCGCTAAGAGGTTCGGACGAGCAGGACGCTGCGCGATGTGGGGGGCTACGCGCGCAGCGAAATCTTCGGGATCCATCAATCTTCAAAGACATACGATATCGACCCTGATGAATTGGTGGAATTGGCCTCGCTGGTCCGTATCTGCATTTGATGCAGCGCGAAAAAATTAAATTAGCAATTAAAAAATCAATTGCAAAATACAAACAACATATCACGTTGGAACAGCGATGAAAAATCTTACCAGCTATATCAATAGCCATCTCAATAAATCGATCTTGCGTCGGTATTTGATGGCATGCCTTGGCACCCTGACGCTAGGTGCGACGTTCTTGCCAAACGCTGCGCATGCGGTCTGCAAGACCACCGATACGGGATTCCCCATCAACCCCTCCTATCCCAGTTCCATTAGTACTTCACGAGATGCCGCCATCCCGGGGACTCAGCTTCCGTCAAGTACGATTGGGGCCAAGGTTTCTGGCTACTTCAACGGTTGCGCCGTAGATACGCTAACGTCGACCCCCTTGGGAATCTTGGTCCCCGGCCTTACGTTCCAAAACAGGGGGCTCACCTATCCTGTTTATGAAACGGGAATTCCCGGCATCGGCTACGTAATGGATGGGGGCCGGGACAATTTTGGGTCCGTCTCCGAGCAGAGAGCCATAGGCCCGGGAACGACGCTACTCATCCCAGAGTCGGGTACGAGTCCCATTCACAGGGTGTACCTGGTTATGACCGGGCCGCTTGTTACCGGCTCCTACAGCACGCCGACGCAAAGGATAGCGAGCTTGCGGGGAACGAACAAAGGGGTCGAAGTCGATTTCAGCCCTCCAATGTACGCACTGTTGGGGCCTCTGAATATCAAGGTGACGGCACGGGCGTGCGCTGTGACTTCCGGCGCGAACAATGCTGTCACGATGCCCACCTTGCTGGTACATAGCCTGAAAACGGTCGGCGCCGTGTCGGATGCATCGGCCTCTTTCTCCATCGCGGTGAAATGTGATGCCAACCTGGGGTTGTACGCGACGGTCACTGATGCCTCGGATCCTACCAATACCAGCAATACGCTGACGTTAGCCGGCGATTCCACCGCATCCGGCGTGGGCATTCAGATGTTTCGGTCGGGCAAGACGACGCCGCTGTTGTTCGGCCCGGATTCGTCGAAAAAGGGGAACATCAACCAATGGCTGGTCGGCAACGCGTCGGCTTCGGGCAGCACCTTCACCATTCCCATGGTTGCCAAGTATGTGAAGACCCTTCCGGTCATCAAGCCTGGCTCGGTCAGCGCGCGCAGCACGATTACGTTTTCGTATCAGTAGTGCAAATCAGATTTTGAAAGAGATGCGATGGATTTTTCGGCCGACGCGGGAAACCCCAAAGGAGATCGCAGCGCCACGAAAGGAGAGAGGCATCGCTTTCCGCTGCTAGGCAATGTTTGGCTTTGCGGCAGTCAGCTTTATCTTTTCATTTTTCGGACGAACAGGCGGCCCGCACGGTGAGATGGAAAGATGCACCCGATGACGTATTCCGATGTTCGGATGGTATTGGAAACTTTGGTGGATCCGCCACGCATCTGGCAAAGGGACTTATGATGCTATTTAAAATGACTTCGCGCGCTCCAATCCTGGGCATCATATTTCTGTCTGAATCAGCGTTTGCTGCTTGTTGGGTGGATTCAATGGGTTCCGATCAGGCATTTGCAAAACTTCCGACCTCGATCAGCACTGTTAGAGATTCGGTAGCCCCCGGGATTCAGTTTCCGTCATCGACTGCCGGATACGGCGCTAGCGGTGTTGACAGCGGCAGCTGCTGGATCGATGAAATCGTCATAACGCCGCTCGGGAAAGTGGTTCCGGGTGTGACGTTTAAGGGCGCCAGGGGCCCCGCTGCTGTATTTGAAACCGGAATTCCCGGCATAGGTTATGCCGTGGAAGGGGGGAATTTCAACCAAACTCTTTACCCTATTGGGATTGGGCCAACTGTGCTTCCGGCCGGGCCCACCGGCTCTACCGGTTGGGGTTACAACGAGAAGGTGACTCTCGTCGTAACGGGGGCTATCGAAACGGGAACCTATAGTGTCCCGGCTCAAAAAATCCTGACCATCGGCGCCATGCAGGGTGGAGCTGTCGTGACGAATCGGAGGCCGATAAGTCTGGCCGCATTGAGCATTGCCGTTACGGCAAGAACATGCACGATCACGTCCGGCGCGACCAACACGGTCGTTATGCCGCAGTTGGTGACGTATAGCCTGAAAGCGGTAGGCGATGTCTCTGCCGCCAAATCGACGCCGTTTTCGTTGGGGCTCCAATGCGATGCGAACCTCAGTGTCTATGCAACGTTGACGGATGCGACAAATCCCGCGAATACCGGCAATGTCCTTAGCCTGGCAAAGAATTCGACGGCATCTGGCTTGGGTATTCAAATAATGAAGCAAGGCACGACCATTCCATTGAATTTTGGGCCGGATTCATCGGCCAAAGGTAATACCAATCAGTGGCTGGTCGGTAAATCCGGGACATCCGCTAGTGTCATCAAGGTGCCCTTCGAAGCGCGCTATATCAAGACGGAAGAGACGATCAAGCCGGGTACCGTGAGTGCGCGCAGCACGATTACGTTCTCGTACCAGTAGCGCCAGCCGATTGCCTCGCACTTCATGCCATGCCCGGCCGCCCTCCCCGCTGGCCGCCAACCAAAAATCATAAGGAGAATCAAGATGCCACGAAAGCATCGCCTTGTTCAGAAAAGCGCCGTGCGGTGTCGCAGGGCAATACTTGGCTGCACCGCAGCATTTGCCCTTCCTGTTTCGGAGGCACTGGCGGGCTGCTCGATCATCGCCAGGGACGTCGGACCCGTCGAGTATCTCGAGGTCAGGCTCCCCTCCTGGTCGCCCTCCTCGTTTGATCCCATGGTTCCAGACGGGACGGTTCTTTTTTCCGAAAAGGGGACGGCAACCGGGCCAAGTGGCGACGTTACCTGTACATCCCTGATTGGCACGGTCAAATACGAGGGAAAAGGGGCTCCAGGGGCCTTTAATACTTATGCCACCGGCGTTCCCGGTGTCGGTGTGCGCATCGAAGGAGGGTGGATCGGATGGTGGCCGCAACAGTCCTATATCCCAAAGAACGCGGGCTGGTACCTGGGAGGCGGGGATTTCAAGGTGGAACTGGTCAAGACAGGCCCGATCACGGTGGGCGGGTCACTGTCGGGCGAAATCGGCACGACTACCGCGGTCGATCACGCGTTCGTCATCCGGCGTGTCTTCATCAACGGTTCGCTCCCCATCAGGCCGCAAATCCCCGCATGCAGGGTGATGACGCCGTCCATCTCGGTGCCGCTCGGCCAGATTCCGATCCGCGCGTTCAAGGGCGTTGGCACGACCACCGACGAGCAGCCGTTCGAGATTCGGCTGCAGTGCTCAGGGGGCACGCAGGGAACGTCCACGCGGATGTATTTCACGATGACGGACGGCACCAACTGGTCGAATCGAAGCAACCTGCTGTCCCTGTCGCGTGACTCCAAGGCAAAGGGCGTCGGCATTCAGGTACTGCGCGGGACCGACAATAGCTTGGTCAGTTATGGCCCCGATTCTTCCCAAAGCAACAATCCGAACCAGTGGTTCATCGGGCAGTTCGGCAATGTCCCGGTGACGATCCCGTTCAAGGCGCGCTACATCCAGACCGCATCTACCGTGACACCCGGAGAGGCAAAAGGCTACGCCACGTTCACGATGAGCTATCAGTAATCGCGCGGCAAGCGGGCACGCTGCCGCGCCCTCCCGATTTCCGATTTCCGGTTCACAACAACTTCACAACGACTTAAGGACTTTCAGATGCATTCGTCGAACACATGGCAGTTATGGCAGCTCGCATCGAAGGGCAGCGGGTACTGCGCGCTGGCTACCGCATCCCTGGCCAGCCTGCCGCCACAAATGCAGGCAATGGCGCAGGGCATCACGGCCAGCCTCGTGCCGCGCGACCGCTACTCCGCCCTCAAGACCGCGCTTTTGGTCCATGTCACATTGGAGCTAAGAGATGAAAACCGCCTCGAAGCTGAACGCAGTGTCGTCGGCCGCGCGTTGCACTATCTGTACGCGCCCTGGAGTTCGCGAGTGCCCAAGTATCGCCATGTCGACTACACCAATCCCGTTGGCTATCGAAAGTCCGTGGCACAGGGATCGGCTGGCAGGCCCGCTTGATCCGTCTGGTTGTGCAGCTTCAACAGTTTATTGCGACAGCGGTCGACAGATGGCGCTCCGGCGACGCCACTGGTGGCGATCGCGCGCGTGGCCGTCCCGGCAGCCATGCCCCGGCCCTCTGCAACCTGGCTTCATCAGATCGGCGGAGTCGTTCCCGGCAGCCTCATCGACCTGCCCGCCAGACGCCGACGACGAAATGCTCGTCTTCGTCTTCGTCTTCGTCCTACATTGCATCGCATTTTCTAACTTGTCCGATTGTGTTCTCTTCCTAGGACACTCAGAATATTCCTGCTTCGCTTACGACAGCAGCGACACGACACACAAGACACAGCGACTGCCACCGGGCCCACCAAGCGGCTTCGGCATCGGCGGCTGGCATTTCCGCAACAGATCCGCGCCCATGTTCCAGACATGGACGCGCAGCATTGGCAGCATGACATCCTTCCGTAAGATCGGCGGCGCAGCAGCACTGCTCCTGCTTCAGATCTCTCCCGGCATCGCACAGTCCCTGACACCGCACGCGGCGGCCGAGACCAGCGAAGCGACACGCCGACAGGCGCAGCAGGTCGACGAGGCGCTCACACGCGCCGCGGCCGCGGCGCCCGTCCTGTCCGGTGGCGAGACTTCCCCGCACGCGATACTCGCCTTTCCCGCCGAGTCGCCGTGCTTCGACATCTCGCGCCTTGAATGGAAGAACGCCGAGGCGTTCGCATGGCTCGTGCGCGCCGTGCAGGTGCAGGACGTGTGCATCGGATCCGAAGGGATCACGCGCCTGCGCGACCATCTGCGCTACCAGCTTATCGAGCGCGGCTACCTCACCACGCAAGTCCTGATTGGCCAGCAAGACGTGCGCACCGGCACGCTGGTGATCGAACTCGTGCCCGGCCGCATCGGCAGCATCGCCGAAACCGGCGACGCCCCGGGCCGCCGCCAGGCGGCGATGCCGATGGCCGAAGGCGATGTGCTCAGCCTGCGGGATCTCGACCAGACGCTGGAGAACATCCGCACCGTGGCCGGCGACGCATCGGTACGGATGGAGCTGTCGCCCGGCAAGGAATTTGGCCAGACCGATCTCGCCATTCACCATGCGCCAACGGTGCGCCGCTGGCGCGCCATCGTCACCGCCGACAACTCGGGCATCGACGCGACCGGCAAGAATCAGCTCGGCGGCGTACTGGTGGTGGATTCACCCCTGGGACTGTACGACCAGCTCATCGCTACCTACAACAATGACGCGCACTTCGGCAACCATGCCGTCGGCTCCCGCTCGATGGGCCTGCAATGGACGGTGCCGTATGGATATGGCTCCTTCTGGCTGGGCGCAAACCAGTACGATTTCCTGCAGACGGTGGCCACGAATGCCGGCGGCCTGCCCTACACGGGCCGCACGCGCACGTTCGAGGTGGGCGCCAGCCGCGTGGCTTACCGTACCGGCACGATGAAGGGCACGGTGCGCGCCAAGCTGTCGCGGCGATCGGACGATGTCTGGCTCAGCGATTGGCCGATCGGTGTGCAGACGCGCGACATCACCGGCTACACCCTCAGCTACTCCCACTATCAACGCTTGAGCCGCATGACGTTCACTGGCGGGCTCGGCCTGCGCGGGAGCATTCCCGCGTGGTCAGCCAACAGCGGCTATGTGAGCGGAAGAACGCAATGGAACGGCCGCTACAGCATCCTCAGCGCCAACGCGAGCGTCGACGCGCCCTTCTCTCTCGGCGGGCAGCGCCTGGGCTATCGCGCCAGCGTGAATGCGCAGGCCGCGCCGAATGCGATCCCAGCAACCGAAATGCTTTCGATCGGCAGCCGGTACACCGTGCGCGGCTTCGATGGCTCGCGCACCCTGGTGGGGCAAAGCGGATGGGTGCTGCGCAATGAAATCGCGGTGGCGATCGGGCGCACCGGGCAGGAAGCCTATATCGCGGCCGACACGGGCGCCGTGGGCGGCAGCGTGACGCGCGAACTGGCCGGGCGAACACTCGTTGGCGCCGCGCTCGGGGTCCGGGGCGCTTACGGCAGGCTCGGCTACGACGTGTCGGTCGGCAAGCCGGTGGCCAAGCCCGCCGGGTTCGAGGCCGCCCGGACGACCGTGGCCGTGCAGATATCCATCACGCTCTGAATCCCACATTGAAATTAATCCGCAACCTGAAGGAGGAAGCCAACCACAGCCATCACTGAATCTCCCAAGCCCTGACCCGGCATGCCTGCACCGAACCCGGCACGGATCTCCGTATGCCGGCGGCTGCCGTCTCTCCTTACTTACCATGGTCCAAACGATGAAAAAGACATCCATGATTACCCGCGCGCCCCGCTGCAGCACCCTGCTGCGCGCTCTGTTGCTGGCCGCCCCCGCGCTGCACGCCTCCGTCGCTTCCGCGCAGATCAGCGCTGCGCCTGGCGGTCCGGCTATCGGCTCGACGTCCAACGGCGTACCGCTCGTCCAGATCAACGCGCCGAACGCCGCCGGCGTATCGCACAACCAGTTCCAGAACTACAACGTCGGTGCCAATGGCCTGGTGCTCAACAACAGCGCCAACGGCGCTGCCACGCAGATCGGCGGCAACGTCGCGGGCAATGCCGCACTCGCCAATGGCGCCGCCGGCGTCATCCTGAACGAGGTGGTCGGCAACTCCCGCACCATGCTGAACGGTACGACGGAAATTGCCGGGCAGCGCGCCGCGCTGATCGTCGCCAACCCGAACGGCATCTCCGTCGATGGCGGCAGCGTGCTGAACGCCTCCCGCGTCACGCTGACCACGGGCACGCCGACGCTCACCAGCGGCGGCTCCGTGTCCGGCTTCACGGTGGCTGGCGGCGACATCGCCATCACCGGCAGGGGGTTCGATGCCAGCACGGTGGACAAGGTCGACCTGCTGTCGCGCTCCATGAAGATCGACGCGGCGGTCCGTGCCAAGGACCTGATCCGCGCCGTGGCGGGCCGCAACGATATCGCCTATGACGGCGACCGTATCGATGCCGAGCAAACCAAGGGGACCGATCACGTGCCCGTGCACGCGATCGACGTGGCCGCGCTCGGCGGCATGTACGCGAACGCCATTTCGCTGCGCAGCACCGAAGGTGGCGCCGGCGTAAACATCGCCGGCAAGGTGCAGGCGCTCACGGGCGACCTGAAGATCGAGAAGACCGGCCTGATCATCACGACGGCGGATCAGGGCGGTGGGAAGGTCAGCGACGACAAGGCTGGCGGCGAAACGGTCGGCACCGAAGTCGCGCCTGGCTTCGTCGTAGCCGAGAAGGCCACCGAGGACAAGATCAGCGTACGGGCCGGCGCGCAACTGCTGGCGGCGGGCGCCACCGATATCCGCTCGAACAGCGTGAACAATGCCGGCGCAATCAGCGGCACATCCGGCGTCAAGTTCAAGTCGGCGGTGTTGTCCAATGACGGGACCATCTCGTCGGACGGTGACATCACGCTGAACACGGCCACGTTGCAGAACACGAAGACCATCAAGGCCGGCGGCGCGCTGTCGGCCGATACTGCCACCATGGGCAATGGCGCTGGCGGCACGATGGAATCGGAGCGGGACCTTTCGGTAAAGGCGGCAACCCTGATTAACGATGGCGTGATCCGCTCCAACACCGGGAACCTCAACGTAGATGGCACAGCCACCAATAACAAGGGTACGCTCGCCAGCGTGACCGGCACCACCAAGGTGAAGGCAACCACGTTTACGAACTCCGGCAAGATCACCGCGAGCCAGAATCTTTCGGTCAATACAACGACCGGCAGGAACGAAGGCACGCTGTCCAGCGAGCACGGCAACGTTGACGTCTCCAGCCTCACGTTCGCCAACGTGGACCGCTTGTCCGCCAAGGAAGGCAAGGTGAAGGTGCAGTCGATGATCTATTCCAACTCCGGGACCATTGAGCAGGCCCCGCTGGTGGCGCAGGTCAAGCCCACGGAGCCGGCCAAGCCCGTGGAACCAGCCAAGCCGGTAGAGCAGGCCAAGCCCGTTGAGCCGACCAAGCCGGTGGAGCAGGCCAAGCCCGTTGAGCCGACCAAGCCGGTGGAGCAGGCCAAACCCGTTGCACCGACCAAGCCGGTGGAGCAGGCCAAGCCCGTTGAACCGACCAAGCCGGTGGAGCAGGCCAAGCCCGTTGAACCGGCCAAGCCGGTAGAGCAGGCCAAGCCCGTTGAACCGGCCAAGCCGGTGGAGCAGGCCAAGCCCGTTGCACCGACCAAGCCGGTAGAGCAGGCCAAGCCCGTTGAGCCGGCCAAGCCCGTGCAGCAAGCCAAGCCCGTGCAGGTCTGGCCCGGGCAGCAGGCCTGGCAGGCGCAGCAGGTCTGGCCGATGCAGCAGGTCTGGCCCGTGCAGCAGACCTGGGCCGTGCAGGCGCCCGTAGTCAACCCCTGGTGGCAAACGATGTACACCGGCTGGAATATGAATAGGGGCTGGTACTGAAGCGCTGAAGACATCCGGCCGCATTGTGCGGCCTGAATGAGCCAAGGCGAGGCGGGCGCCTTCCCGGCGCCCGCCTTTGGAATGGCGGCGAGCCCTCCCTATGTGATTCCTTGTGTCGCCATTGCCGGGTGGTTATTCCCGCGTGGCATACATACTCAATACCTTCAGGCTTTCCCATGAACGAACGACTGCCTTGCACAGCTTGCAGCGAATTCATTCTTGCAGACACCGCAGCGAGAACCGGCGGCTTGTGCATGCCGTGTAAAGGCGGCTATCGGCAACAGATTGACGACGGCAGGAAGCGCCGGGAACTCGAGCGCCAATACGAGGAGAGCGCCGAGCGGAAATACTGGATCGACCTGGTCAGCCGTGTTCACGGCGAAGGTGGCGGATTTCAGTCCCTTGTGGCACGTGAGAGAACATATTTCGCCGTGATCTGCCTCATAGGCGAGGTTTATGGCGGCGGATTCCATCAGTTCTTCTCCAACAGCGCCGGAGAACTTTACGATTGCGCTTTCGATGGCCTCCTGGAGATGGAGGCGAGCCAGTCGCCGGCGCTCCTGCTGCGCGCCAAAGAGTTGCTCTTTGGGCAACAGGTTGTGCCTCTGGAGCGCAGACGCCGCAATGAACTGCTGCCCAACCTTGAGACGTTCGACACAACGGAACTTGATGCGCTGGAGAAGGACTTCTGGGCTGACCCGGATAAGCTAGGCGATCGATGTGCGCGGTTCGCACATCGGCATGGACTGTATTCGCGCGACTGAGGTGAATAACCGGACAGCAGCCGGTCATTCCGGTTCGCCATACGCGCTATTGCCGCCCCGCATTTTCCATTATTTTGTGCGCACTTTATGGCCCGATGAGCCGATAAATGAGCGCACCACTCGTTGCACCTTGTGCGTTCGCACCCCATCAACATCGCGGCGATAGATCAAAAAGGTACCGGGCCGGTGTGATTGAGCTGGCGATAGGCAAATTGCAGACTCCAGGGCGCGTAAACGTAGTGCAGCGCTCGCCCCACGGCTGTGCCAGCGGCTTGCGGGCGGCCCTCATCGCCCACCTTATCGCCCAACTCCAGCGCGACAAGGACCAATAGCGCTGCCTTGACGTCGGAGTAACGGTCGCGTGGCAAGAGCCTGGCTGCGATGTTCTGGGCGATGTCCTGCTTTTGCGGCGGCAGGCTTGCCAGGGATACGGTGGCCAGCGCGCAGTATCCGCTGCCCTTCGAGGCAAGCTGCCACAATTGCCATTTTCTTGGGGCATTCATCTTCATCTTCATTTGAGAGTCCTTATGTCTTCAAGTCGTTGTCAGCGGGGGCGGCAGGGCAGACCGAACCGAAACCGGTTGCCGCTACGGATACGAGAACGTAATCGTGCTCCGCGGGCTAACCGTGGCTGGCTTGATGGTCGGTTCGGTCTTCACATATTTTGCAGCCGGGGGAATGTTGAGGTTGCCCCGCCGACGCCGACGAGCGGCCGACATGCCATGGGTTGGTGTTTCCCTTCGCCGCCGAATCCGGAAAGGTGGGCAACACGATGGCATTGGTCGCTCCGGATGTCACCTTGATCGTCCCGGGGGCTGAAAGATGGAGGCTATTTTCGGTGCGCCGCTTACTGTCTGCATTCCGCGGCCTTACGACGGCCATAGTCTGCAGCGGAATGGTGCAAATGCCGGCGACAAGGTGCCCTGAAGCAACCAGGATATCGAGATTGCAGGTCGTTCAGAATAGGACGAGTACTAAAATGCATGCCGTCGACGAGGATACGCTTCGTCGTTGGCGTATCGAGGGCAGGTCGATGCCGCGGTCGGTGAGCATCATTGTGTCTCCTTGCCATGCGGTGAAGATTCGCGCGGCCTTCCCCGGAACTTGGTGAGAAACCCAAAAAAAGCCCAGGCTGTCAAGGGGAGAACAGCCTGGGGTGCGAGCGCGGGCAGGAGGGGGTCACCCACTATGCAAAGGTGGATCGGCACACGCGGGCGTGCCGACCGACGAAGTCTAACGAGACTTCATCGTGCAGGGAATCGGATAAGTCCGAAATCGCAGGGGCATTCGGCGAAAATATTCAGCGCGCCGTGGCGGCGCCAACCGGGCTGATGATGAGCGGCCTGACCAGCGCGGTGATGTGTGTGGTCGCGGTGTGGTCGCGGTGTGGTCGCGGTGTGGTCGCGGTGTGGGAGAGCGTTGCGGCGGCGCGGCCGGCATGCCGTGGCGGACGGGACGACGGTGGCCTGGGCGGAGCACACCCGGGCCACGCCTGCGGCGCTCAGTGCTCGAACATGATCACCGAGCGTGCCAGTTCACCCCGGCGCAGTTCGTCGAACGCTTCGTTGATGTTTTCCAGCGGCATGCGGCGCGAGATCAGCTCGTCCAGCTTGAGCTTGCCCGACAGGTAGAAATCCACCAGGCGCGGCATATCCACCGGGAAGCGGTTGGAGCCCATCATCGAGCCCTGGATGCGCTTTTCAGCCAGGAAGTCGGTGCCCTTGATCTCGATCTTCACGCCCGGCGCGATCATGCCGATCACCGTGGCGGTGCCGCCGCGCCGCAGCATGGAGAAAGCCTGCTCGGCGGTCTGCTTCAGGCCGATGGCTTCGAAAGCGTGATGCACGCCGCCGCGCGTGAGTTCGCGCACGGCTTCCACCGCGTCCACGTCGGCGGCGTTGATCACATCGGTCGCGCCGAATTTTCTGGCCAGCTCCAGCTTGCCGGGCACGCGGTCGATGGCGATGATGCGGCCGGCGCCGGCAATGGCGGCGCCGTTGATGGTCGCCAGGCCGATGCCGCCGCAGCCGATCACCGCCACGGTTTCGCCGGGGCTCACGCGCGCGGTGTGCACCACGGCGCCGACGCCAGTGGTCACGGCGCAGCCGATCAGCGCCGCGCGGTCCAGCGGCATCTCGCGGCGGATCGCCACCAGCGCGTGCTCGTGGATCAGCATCTGCTCGGCGAACGCCGACAGGTTCAGGAACTGGTTCATCGGCGCGCCCTTGGCCAGCAGGCGCGGCTCCTCGCCTTCGCGGCGCTTGGTGTCCGGCTCGACGCACAGCGACAGGTGCCCCGTCAGGCAGTGTTCGCAATGGCCGCAATAGGCCGACAGGCAGGTGATCACATGATCGCCGGGCTTGACCGTGCGCACTTCCGAGCCCACCTGCTCCACCACCCCGGCGGCTTCATGGCCCAGCACCACCGGCATCGGAAAAGGATAGGCGCCGTCGAGAAAATGCAGGTCCGAATGGCAAACGCCCACCGCCGCCGTACGCAGCAGCACCTCGTGCGGCCCCGGCTTGCCGATGGCGACGTCTTCGATCACAAGCGGGGTCTTGGGTTGATGCAGGACAGCGGCTTTCATAGGTCTCCTCGTTGTTCGATATCGTTCGACACAGTTCGCTACGATTCCCGTCCCCGGCAAGGGCGGCGGCACGGCTACCATACAACCGAAACGCGGTTCAGTGAAGCCTTAAACGGTTCCGTCCGCGGCCAAACGCTTGAGCATCAGGAATGCGGCGCCGCCTTGTCCTGCTGTACAGGCGCGGGTTCCGCGCTGGCCGCCACCGTTGCCGACGCCAGCGCCGCGTTCCGTTGCTGGTGGTACTTGCGCAGGATCTGCTGCGCGGTCGACAGCCTCGAGGCCACCGGCACCGGGAACCGCACCAGCACATCGAGCCGGTCCGCCGCCATGGCTTCGAACATCACGCGCGGCTCGAACTGCGAGAGATCGAGAAAGCGCGAGCCGCCGTATTCCTGCAGGCTGTGCCGGGCCTCGGCCAGGAACGGCGCGCACACTTGCTCGGTGATCGCGATCAGGTCGGCCTCGACACGGTCCGGGTCGCTTTTCTCGGGCAGCGGGATGCGCAGCGTGTCCAGCGTGTACTTGCCGGACTGCGAGTGGTTGCGCACGGCCACGGTCAGCAACATGCTGTTGGGAATCTGCACCGTGGAGCCGGTGAACTGGCGCGCGCCGGCGATCTCCACCAGCGTGGTGGTCAGCGCATCCATGTCGACCACTTCGCCGGAATGCGGGCCGATTTCCACGATATCGCCAAGCTGGAAGGGGCGCGCCATCATGCGCAGGAAGGCGCCGAGGAAACACATCACCAGCTCCTTGCCACCGATCACCAGCGCCACCGCGAAGGCGGTCAGCGAGATCGCCACGCTCTTGAGCTCTGACACCCAGATACCCAGCAGCAGCAGGAACACCACCGCGGCAACCGCGTTGCGCGAGGCCACGGTCCAGGTGCGATAGCTGCCGCGATTGTCCTTGTCCCCTTGCTGGCGGGCCTGGAAGAAGCGGTTGATGAACTTCACGGCCAGCATGCCGGCCAGCACGATGCCGGCGCTCAGCGCGATGTGTAGGAGATAGCTGTCGTTGAAGGGCAGGTTCATGAGGTTCGGTCCGAATACCGCGAGGATGCAAACCCTCGATTCTAGCCATGCCGCAGTGCAACGAACGCAAATGCGGCCGCACGCGCCGCGCCGCCTTTCCCCACGCGGCGTTTTCTCTTATGATGCCGCCCAATGTACCAGCCGGTGAATGTATTCCATGTATCCCCGTTTGCCCAGGCCGGGCACGGCCGGATGCGGACGACACCGGTGAATGCGGGCGCGTCCGGCCCGGGCGCCCCAATCCTTTTCTTCTCTATGACCCGCCAGCCATCCACTCCCCACGTTCCGCCGCCCGCCCTGCGCCGCACCCTGCGCGCGCGCCATCTCACCATGATCGCCATCGGCGGCTCGATCGGCACGGGGTTGTTCGTGGCCTCGGGCGCCACCATCGCGCAAGCCGGGCCGGGCGGCGCGCTGGTGGCCTATGTGCTGATCGGGGCCATGGTGTATTTCCTGATGACCAGCCTGGGCGAACTGGCTGCGTATATGCCGGTGTCGGGCTCGTTCGCCACCTACGGCGCGCTGTATGTCGATGAAGGATTCGGCTTCGCGCTGGGCTGGAACTACTGGTACAACTGGGCGGTGACCATCGCCGTGGAGCTGGCGGCGGCGCAACTGGTGATGCAGTACTGGTTCCCCGACACGCCCGGCTTGCTGTGGAGCGCGTTGTTTCTCGGATTGATGTTCCTGCTCAACGCCATCTCCGTGCGGGGCTTCGGCGAGGCCGAGTACTGGTTCGCGCTGGTCAAGGTGGTGACGGTGGTCGCCTTTATCGTCATTGGCGTGCTGATGATCTTCGGCATCCTGCGCGGCGATACGGGCGGGGTGCCGGCGGGACTGGTGAACCTGACCGCGGGCGACGCGCCCTTCGTCGGCGGCCTGCCGGCGATGATCGGCGTGGCCATGATCGCCGGTTTTTCCTTCCAGGGGACCGAGCTGATCGGCGTGGCCGCCGGCGAATCGGCCGATCCCGCCAAGAACATCCCGCGCGCCGTGAGGCAGGTGTTCTGGCGCATCCTGCTGTTCTATGTGCTGGCGATCCTGATCATCGGCATCCTGATTCCCTACACCGATCCCAGCCTGCTCAAGAGCGATGTGGAAACGGTTGGCGTAAGCCCGTTTACGCTGGTGTTCCGCCATGCGGGACTAGCATTCGCCGCCGGCGTGATGAACGCGGTGATCCTGACGGCGGTGCTGTCCGCCGGCAACTCCGGCATGTACGCCTCCACCCGCATGCTCTACAACCTGGCGACCGAGGGCCGCGCGCCGCGCCTCTTCGCCCGCCTGACGCGCAACGGCGTGCCGATGGCGGCGCTGCTGGCTACCACCGCGGTGGGCGCGCTGTGCTTCCTGACCTCGATGTTCGAGAGCAAGTCGGTCTACCTGTGGCTGCTCAACCTGTCGGGCATGACGGGCTTTATCGCCTGGCTCGGCATTGCCATCAGCCACTACCGCTTCCGCCGCGGCTTCGTCGTGCAGGGCCTGGACCTGTCGCGCCTGCCCTATCGCTCGCCCTTCTTCCCGTACGGCCCGATCTTCGCGTTCGCGCTGTGCCTGATCGTCACGCTGGGGCAGAACTACCAGGCTTTCATGGACGGCAAGATCGACTGGGTGGCAGTGACCGCCACCTATGTCGGCATCCCCATCTTCCTGCTGATCTGGCTGGGCTACCGCATCTTGCGCAAGACGCGTTTCGTGCGCTATGCCGACATGAAATTCCCGCCGCTGCCGCCGGCGCGCAGCGAGGCAGGCGGCGCCGCCTTTCCCGCCACGGCGACGGGCGAATAAAGAGCAGTCCGCAGCAAGCAGTCAATCCTGAGAGCACATAAGAAAACCCAAGCGCTGTACCACAACAACAAGGAGAGTTGATTTGAAACACGCGATCCGCAAGAGCCTGCTGGCCCTGGCCGCCGGCACCGCCCTGTCCGCGCACGCCGCGCCCACCCTGATCGAGTCCGTGCAGGGCTACACCCTGAAGAACGACCAGGTCGCCAGCTTCACCGGCCTGGTGTTCGACCAGGGCAAGGTGCTGGCCACCGGCGACGCCGCCGCGCTGCGCGCGCAATACCCGCAGGCCAAGCGCATCGACGGGCAGGGCAAGACCCTGCTGCCGGGCCTGATCGACGCCCACGGCCACGTGTTCCGCCTGGGCTTCAAGACCACCGAGATCTCGCTGTCGGGCACCAAGGACCTAGCTGAAGCACAAGGCATGATCCGCGCCTACGGAGACAAGAATCCGCAGCGCAAATGGCTGCTGGGCTACGGCTGGAACCAGGTCAACTGGAAGCTGGGCCGCTTCCCCACCGCGGCTGAGCTGGACGCCGCCGTATCGGACCGCCCGGTGCGCCTGGTGCGCGTGGACGGCCACGCCGCCTGGCTCAACACCAAGGCCATGCAGGCCGCCGGCATCACGCGCGACACCAAGGACCCGGCAGGCGGGCGCATCGAGCGCGACGCCAGCGGCAACCCCACCGGCGTGCTGGTCGACAAGGCGATGGCGCTGGTCAACAACGTGATCCCGCCGTATTCCGACGACGACCGCCGCGCCGCGCTGGCCGCCGCGCTGGCGCACATGAACGCGCTCGGCCTGACCGGCGCGGGCGACGCCGGCGTGACCGCGCAGGAAGACCGTATCTACCGCGAGTTCGCCGACCAGGGCAAGCTGACCACGCGCATCTACGGCATGATCCGCGACACCGGCGACGACTTCAAGGCGCTCTCCGCCAAGGGCCCGCTCTCCGGCTACGGCAACGACCGCTACTACCTGCGCGCGGTCAAGCTGTACGGCGATGGCGCGCTGGGCAGCCGAGGCGCCGCGCTGATGGCGCCGTACTCCGACGACCACGTGCACAGCGGCCTGCTGTTCATGAGCGACGCCGCCATGCAGGCCAGCGTCAAGATGGCCATCAAGGCCGGCTACCAAGTCAACGTCCACGCCATCGGCGACGCCACCAACCACCAGGTGCTGGACGCGATCGAAGTCGCCTACAAGGAAGTCGGCGGCCGCGAACTGCGCAACCGCATCGAGCACGCGCAAGTGGTGGCGCTGCCCGACATCCCGCGCTTCAAGCAGCTCGACCTGATCGCCTCGATGCAGCCCACCCATGCCACCAGCGACATGAACATGGCGGAAGACCGCATCGGCAAGGAACGCATCAAGGGCGCCTACGCCTGGCAGACCATGCTCAAGCAAGGCACCGTGATCGCCGGCGGCTCGGACTTCCCGGTGGAATCGGCCAACCCTTTCTACGGCCTGCACGCGGCGGTGACGCGTACCGACCACGAAGGACGCCCGATCAAGGGCTGGCATCCGGAAGAGGCCATGACGCTGACCCAGGCCTTTCGCGCCTTCACACTGGACGCCGCCTACGCGGAGCACCAGGAGAAGACGCTGGGGTCGCTGGAGCCGGGCAAGTGGGCCGACTTCATCCTGGTCGACCAGGACCTGTTCAAGGTGGCGCCGGCCGAGATCTGGAAGACCCGCGTGACGCAGACGTGGGTGGCGGGCGAGCGGGTGTACGCGCAAGGCGAAAGGCAGTAAGCGTTACGTAGCGCCACAGGGGCCGGCGCTGCCGGCTCCGCGTGGCGGCAAGCAGCAGCACCGCCACGCTTTCAATCCCCACGCAGATGAAGAAGTAAAGCAGCGCCACCGCGGCAAACACCTGCGCCGCATACCCCACGCTGCGCCCGTTGACCTGCGTCGCCACGGTAGACAATTCCACCACGCCCACGATATAGGCCAGCGACGTATCCTTGGCCAGCGACACCCAGACATTGCCCAGCGACGGCAGCATGGCGCGCAGCGTGCGCGGCAGCACCACCAGCCACAGCGCCTGCAACGGCGTCATCCCGAGCGCCAGCGCCGCATTGCGCTGGCCCTGCCCGATCGCGGCGAAGCCGGCTTCCATCACCTGCGCGATGTAGGCCGCGCCGATCAGTGCGAGCGCCAGCACCACGGTCTGCACCTCGCCCACATGGACGCCGGCCAGCATCGGCAGCAGGAAGTAAGCCCAGAAGATCAGCATCAGCACGGGGATCGCCCGCAGGCCGGCCAGCAGCGCGCGTATCGCGCGCGCCAGCGGCGCTGGCGCCTGGTCCAGCAGCACGGCAACGCCGACGCCCAGCACGGTGGCACCGGCGCAGGCCAGCACCGCCATCCACAAGGTCAGCGCGGCGCCTGCCAGGGGGCCGTCCGGAAAGGCGCCCGAGAGCAGGTAAGGCAACTGCCCGAGCACCACGGCCCAGCCGGAGATCGCGTGATCAGGCACGTGCCGCCTCCGTCCATCCCAGCCACCGCAGCAGCAGCGGCGCGGCCGCCTGCAACAGCAGAATCAGCGCCATGTATAGCAAGGTGGCCAGGCCAAACGCCTGGAAAGTCATCAGGCTGTCCGTCTCCACCTGCCGCGCGGCGTAGGACATCTCGGCAAAGCCGATCGCCATCGCCAGCGAAGTGTTCTTGATGGTCTGGCAGAACTGCCCCGCCATCGGGCGCGCGGCAATACGCAGCGCCTGCGGCAGCACCACGCGCCAGAACGCGGCGGCGGGCGTGAAGCCCAGTGCCAGCGCTGCCGCGCTTTGGCCCGCGGGCACATTGGCCAGCCCCGCCTCCAGCTCACGCGCATAGAAGGCGCTGGCATAGAGGCCGATGCCAACCAGGCTGGCGAGCGCTTCGAGCGAAGGCGCGGGCAGGTGCAAGCCACCCAGGTGGATGCCCCGCCAGCTGTAGAGAACGCCGATCGCGTCCTCGCCGAGCAGTTGTGCCGCACCGAAATACCAGAAGAACAACTGCACCAGCAATGGCGTGCGGCGCAGGAAGCCAACCGCGCCGCGCGCTGCCACGCGCAGCGGCGCCAGCGGGCTACGCGCGAGCGCCAGCCAGAATGCGGCAAGCACGCAGCCGAGCACGAACACCGCGAGAGACAGCGCTACCGTCAGGCCGAAGCCGGCGGCAATCCAGCCGACGTACCTGGCAGGCAGCGGCTGCAGCAGGATGGCTTGCATCCCCACGGCTAGCGTTGCCCGTCGGCAAGAGGCAACGCGCTCATTTCACCGCGCTGCCAATCGTGAAATCGCGCGCCAGCGGCGCCGCGCTCTTCGGGCCGAACCACTTGTCATAGATGCGCGCGGCGGTGCCATTCTTCTCCAGGTCCGCCAGGATGCGGTCGATCTCGGCCGTCAGGCGGTCCTCGCCCTTGGGAATGCCCACGCCCATGTATTCGCGCGTCAGCGTGAACGAAGAAATCTCGAACTGATCCTTGTTCGGCAGCGTAGCCATCAGGGCACCCAGCTTCGCCCCGTCCTGCGCGAATGCCTGGATCGCGCCGCTGCGCAGCGCGGTCAGCGCCAGCGGGGAGTCGTCATAAGCGATCACGCGCGCGTCCGGATACTTCTGCCGCAGCGTGGTCTCCTGCGTGGTGCCCTTATCCACGCCCAGGCGCCACGCCCTGAGGTCATCCGGCTGCCTGAGCGTGCCCTTCTTCGCGATAAACTGCAGGCCGCTGGCGAAATACGGGGTAGAGAAGCCGATCTGCTGGCGGCGCTCATCCGTAATGGTGAAGTTCGCGGCAACGATATCCACCTTCTGCGAAGCCAGCAGCGGAATGCGGTTAGCCGGATTGGTAGCGCGGAACTCCGGCTTCACGCCCAGCCGTTTGGCGATCTCGGCGGCGTAGTCCACATCGAGGCCCACCGGCGTGGCGCTGCCCGCCTCGACAAAGCCGAACGGCGGGTTCGCATCGAACACGCCCACGCGGAGCACGCCGGCCTTCCTGATGTCATCGAGGCGGTCCGCCATGGCGGGCGTGGAGGCGAGCACGGTGAGGCCGGCCACCAGGCTTAGGGCGGCCTTGAACAACGGCGAAGGGATACGCATGGAAGTCTCGCAAAGGTTGGATGGCGAGACGATAGCGGCGGCAAGGCAGGCAGGGAACGAATGGTTTCGCAGATGGATATGCCGGCCGGCAACAGGGCTCCACTCCCGCCGCTTTCAGCCCTTTGCTCGCCCCTTCCCGATTTCCATGCAAAAATACGCCTATAACGCGCTGCAGCAAAACCATCTGCGAGCAGTACAAGCCCCCTGCAATCGACCCGCCCAGCGACCGTTACAGGAGAACCAACGACATGTACCGTGGAGAACGTTTCAACGGCTACAGCCACCTGGCAGGCGCCATTCTTGCCGCCGCCGGCACCGCCGTCCTGATCACCACCTCTGCCCTTTACCATGACGCGTGGAAGGTCGTCAGCTCGGTCGTCTACGGCACCACGCTCGTCTTCCTCTACACCATCTCCACCCTCTACCACAGCCTGCGCGGCCGCCCGAAAGACATCCTGCGCCGGCTCGACTACTGCGCCATCTACCTTCTGATCGCGGGGAGCTATACGCCCTTCGCGCTGGTCACGCTGCGCGGGCCCTGGGGCTGGACGCTGTTCGGGGTGAACTGGGGGCTGGCCGTCATCGGCATCGCGCAGGAACTATGGATCGGCCACCGCACGCGCGTGTTCTCGCTGCTGATCTATGTCCTGATGGGCTGGCTGGTGCTGTTCGCCTTCGGCCCGCTGGTGGCTGCGTTGCCGGCCGCCGGCCTGTACTGGCTGGTGGCAGGCGGCGTGCTCTATACGGCCGGCATCGTGTTCTTCCTGTTCGACGAGAAGGTGCGGCATTTTCACGGCATCTGGCACCTGTTCGTGCTGGCCGGCAGCGCCTGCCAGTTCGTCAGCATCCTCTGGTACGTGGGCTAGGGCTTGCCGGGTCCGGGTGTGCTTCCTGTCTCCTCCACGGCCAGGCGCATGGGCACATAGGCGATGCCCTTTGTCTGCGCGCGGGGGCCGGCGGACCGGAAGCCGAAACGTTCATACACAACCGTAGCGAACGGGCTCGAATTCACGGTGAATTCGCGAACCCCGCCAGACGCCATCGCCGTACGGCTGGCCACCCCCCAGAGTTGCGCGGCAACGCCTGTCCGATGCATATGCGGCGCGACGAACAGGTGGAAGAGGTGGCTACCGTCTCGCATGGCAATGACACCAGCCAACTGCTGGCCACGAAAGGCAACCTGATAATCGAAGCGCGGACTGCAGACATAGCCCGCGATCGAGTCTGGCGAGAGGCTGGCAAGGAATGATTCCGCACCCTCCCCCGACGCCTTGATGGTGAAGTAGTGTGCAACGCTCGTTGCCAGCGCGCTGATTGCGGCAGCGTCCTTGATATCGGCCCGGCGAATGATCAACGTATCCATGGTGGTAAATAATCGACTCGGTGTAGCCGTATTTCCCGCCCAAAAAGGCCGGAAGCACCCCGGCGCGATGCGAAGCGAACCGTGAAGGTGTACCTGACCGTATGGGCGCCCCGTCGGCTGACAGGAAGAACAGAAAAGAGGGACACTTGTCTGAGTATCGCTTTAATCACGCGCTGGCTGCAAATGGGACCGAAAGATATGGGGCCTGGGTTGGCCGGATGTCACCCCCTCCCGCTCCTCCCGCTCTTGTGTTGTCCTTTCATTAAACTAGACCAGCTGAACTTGGTTCAACCGAAGGATCGGCTGGAGGCACTGTATCGCCAGGTGTCAGCGGACGGCGCGACGGAGAGGCGGGCGAATTTTATAGGGTGCGCCCCACAGCCATGCCATGACGACTAAGTCCCATCGATAGCTGCTTTCAAGCGCCTCTTTCTCCACTCCGCTTCCTTGCCGATGACTGCTTTTGCGGGCAGTGCCGGCGCTTGCGTTGCGATTGAAAGCGGCATATGCTTTGGCATATGCCAGGAGAGTAATCGTGACTACCAATACCGAAAGCCGGCATGTCCGGCTATTCCGCAATGGCCGCAACCAGGCCATCCGTATCCCGCGCGAATTCGAACTGCCGGGAGACGAGGCCATCTTGCGCAAGGAGGGGACCAAACTAGTGATCGAACCCGTGCTGACGTCACCGCTGCGCGCTTTGCTAGCGCAATGGGCACCCTTGGAGGAAGGCTGGCCGGACATCGACAATTTGCCCGCCGAAGCCGTGGACTTGTGATGCCAGTGTATCTGCTCGACACTAACATCATTTCCGATGCTATCCGCAACACCCGTGGGGCCTCTGCCGCCCGCATCGGTGTGGTCGATCCCGATTCGTTGTGCACGTCAATCATCGTGGCGGCGGAACTGCGCTTCGGCGTGGCCAAGAAGGGCTCCGCAGCATTGGCTCAGCGCGTCGACCAAGCCCTGGGCGGCCTGCGGGTTCTGCCGCTTGATAGCGACGCTGACCGGCACTATGGTCAACTGCGCTCCGACTTGGAGCGCCGAGGCCAATTGATCGGCGCCAATGACATGCTGATCGCGGCGCACGCGATGGCATTGGACGCGGTGCTGGTGACGGACAATACCGGGGAGTTTTCTCGCATCGGTGGTCTACGGTTCGAGAACTGGATCGCCTGAACGGAAAGCACCGCCAAGCAATCCCCGATCGTCCAATCCCTCACTGCGGCACCAGTTCCACCCTCTCCCGGCTTTCCTTCTCCACCGCCTTGCGTGTATAGAGCAGCGGAAAATACTCGCCCCTCGCCCATAGCGGCGCAAGATCCCGGTAGTGCGGGCTGGCCGGATTCCCGGACTGCCCCGGCGCATTGATCGCCCGCGAAGCATCCCAGTTGCCCACATCCAGCACCATGCGAAACGACGCACCCGCGGTAAGCTGGTAGTCATTGTTCCGGTAGCTGGTATTCATCGGCGTAAACGCGGAGCCTCCAATCGGTCCGGCATTCACGTCATATCGCTGCCGTGCCGCGCCGTCCAGGATCGGATCCAGCGGATGACTGAACACCGCCGCATGCAGCTTGCCCCATTGCCAGGCCTTGGGGTCCGGTCCGAGCTTGCGCTCCACCTCCGCCATGGCGCTCTTGAGCGAAGCGACAATGACTTCGTTGCGGCGCTCCGGCGGCATCCATGGCTCGGGCTTCTCCAGTACCGCCAGCACGCGGCTGGCGTCGCCGTAACCCGCGAGCCTGGCGCCTTCGGCCGATAACGCCGCGCGCACTACGGCCGGACGCAGGTATTTGCTGAACCACACTTCGAACAGCGCCGCCTGCGCGCTGTCGGCGCGCTCGTTGCCATCCCAGCCGCGCAGCAGGTCCAGGGCGCGCCGCGCCTGCGGATCGTCGGTGCGCACACTGGCCAGCAACGCCACCGCGCGCAGCGCCGGCAGCGAGGTGGTGTCGTTCTGCCAGGCCATGCTGTCGGCCACCGACGAGTGCGGGTTGCCCGCGACCAGGCTCTTCAGGCGGCGCGCGCGAGCGGTGTCGCTCCATTCGTAGCCCACGCCCATCCTGGCGGCGGGGTGATTCGGCGGGATGTTGTTCTCGTTGGCGGTCACCACGAAGCCGGCGGCCGGGTTGTAGGCCCAGGGCAGTTCGTCCATGTTGCGATAGCCCGACCACTCGTAGCGGCCGTCGCCCGGTACCGGCGTAAGGCCGTCCCAGTTGGGCCGGATCACGGTCAGCCCGCCGGGAATCCAGCCGATATTGCCGTCACGGTCGGCATAGACCTGATTCTCGCCGGGCGCGCCCCAGCGGTTCATGGCGGCGCGGAACTGGTCCCAGTTCTGGGCGCGCATATAGTCCATCGAGCCGAAGTATGGCGCCATGCCCAGGTCCAGCCACGCCGCGCGCAGCGTGTAGGCGCGGTTGCCCTTGGCGTCGGCAACCAGCACCGGGCCATGGCGCGTGAAGTCGATGCTGACCTTGCGCGGCACCGGCTCGCCCTTGACGGCGATCTCCTCGGTCACCGTTTCCATCGGTTCCCAGCGGCCGCGATACTTGTATTCGTGCGCCTGCGCCGGGTTGGTCTCGTAGACGTAGAGATCTTCCTGATCCATATAGAAGCGCGTCAGGCCGAACCCGATGATGCCGTTGTGCCCGATCGAAATGCCCGGCAGGAAGGGCTCGCCGGCGCCGATCACCGACATCCCCGGCGCGTTCAGGTGGCTGATATAGCGCAGGCTGGGCGCGCCATGCGCCCGGTGCGGGTCGTTGGCCAGGATCGGGCGGCCGGTGCTGGTGCGCGAACCGGCGATGACCCAGTTGTTGGAGCCGAGGCTGCGCGCCGTGTCGCTGTTGACGTCGAGCGTGGCATAGAGCGCTTCGTGCGCGATGCCGTCCGCCTGGGCGGAGGGCCACCATTCCTTCGGGAAGCGCGGCGCGGCGGTGGCCAGCTCGTAGGCGCGGCGCAGTTCGGCCGCGGGCAGCGCGCAGGGATCCAGGCCGTCCGGCAGCTTGGGCTGGACCGGTGGATCCAGTTCGCGCTGCACCCAGTCGGTGCGGGCGGCATCGGGCTTGACCTGGCAGTAGACCTGCGCGCGATTGACCTCGCCCATGGCATTGAGCGTGAGCCCGTGATGGCGGATGCGCACGATATCTTCGGCGCGCCAGCGCGCCGGCTTGTAGTTCAGCAGGCGAAACTCGGGCGGCAGCAGTTCCGGCTTGCTCTCCGTCTGGGCCACGTAGGCGTTCACCCCCGCCACGAAGGCCTCGGCCACGCGCTTGGCGTCCGAGCCATAGGCCAGCCATTCGCGGTACATGTCGCCGCGGAACAGCACGGCGCGCGCCATGCGGTCGCCTTCCACATAGGCCGGCCCGAAGTCCCTGGCCATCTCGCCCAGGCCACGCTTGCGCCAAAGGTCGATCTGCCACAGGCGGTCGCGCGCGGCCATGAAGCCCTGCACATAGAAGGCGTCGTACAGCGTATTGGCGTAGATGTGCGGCACGCCCCAGCGGTCGACCAGGATGCTGGCGGGCTTTTCCAGGCCAGCCACCTTAAAGGTTTCGGTGGCGGGGGCCTCGGAAGCGGCGGGCGGTGCGGCCTGGGCGGCGGTTGCCGCGGTGCTCAGGACGAGCAGGGCGGCAAGGCGGCGGGCTCGGCAAACCATGATGTCTCCTTTGGGACTTGGGGATCGCATTATCGAAGCCGCGCCGGGGCCGGCACGGCGAATCGCGCCAAGGATAGCGGAAGACGCATGGGCCAGCCTGATCGGGCGGCGCTTTTTTGCCGGAAGCGCGCCCGGCGCGGGCGTCCCCGACGGCCGCCAAAGCCCGTCCGGCGCGCGCTGCATGGAATTTCAGCCGGCAAAACTTTGATGCACTGCAAAATGACGGACCGCAAATAGGAGCCTATAACCCCATAACCGGTTTCATTCAACGAAACCAGTCTATCCGGAGTGCGCGCGCGTGACGGTTCCGACCACCTCCCTACAGAAGGCCTGCAGGCTGCTGCGCGCGCTGTCGGATGCGCGCAATACGCGCCTGACCGACCTCGCCGTCGCCGCGGGCGTCGACAAGGCCTCGGCGCTGCGCCTGCTGGACACGCTGGCCGCGGAAGGCTTTATCGCCCGCGACGCCGACACCAAGGCTTTCTCGCTGGGCCCCGAATGGCTGGCGCTACGCGCGGCCAGCGTGCGCCGCATCGACCCGCGCGCCAGCGTGCGGCCCGCGCTGATCCGCCTTGCCCACGCCTTCGAGGACACCGCGATGCTGTCGGTACCGAGCGGCTGGGAATCCGTCTGCCTGGAACTGCGCCCCGGTACCTTTCCCATCCGGGCCAACTATCTGGACGTGGGCAGCCGGCGACCGCTCGGCGTCGGCGCGGGCAGCCTGGCGCTGCTGGCGGCGCTGCCCGATGCCGAGGTGGAGGCCACCTTGCAATGCATCGCGCCCGCGCTCAAGCGCTACCCGCGCATCAACGCGGCACTGCTGCTGCGCGAGGTGGAGGCCACCCGCACGCGGGGCTATGCGGTGCTGCTGGATGTGGTGGTGGAGCGCATGGGCGGGATCGCCATCGCGCTGCCGGACCCCGACGGCTATCCGCTCGGCGCCATCAGCATCGCCGCGCTCAACGAACGCATCAGCGAGCGCGAGCCCGCGCTGGCACGCGCGCTGCGGCGCGAGGCCGAGACCGTCTGCGCGGCCTGGACGCCGCCGGCACCCAATTCGACGGCGGCACGGCGCCGCGGCGGCGCGATGGCAAGGACATCGCCCGCGCGGAAGACGCCACGAACATCCACCGCGATTACCGACCTACAACCGGAGACATAGAGCATGCGCTGGAAGCAACGACCGCAGGGTTCCAACTGGGGCGATTTCGGCCCCGACGACCAGCTTGGCCGCGTCAACCTGATCGGCCCCGAGCAGGTCCGCAAGGGCGCGCGCGAGATTCAGGCCGGGCTGTCGTTCTGCCTGTCGCTGCCGCTGGACTATCCCGGCGGCAACAAGCTCAACCCGCGTCGCCATCCGCCGGTGCTGCGCCCCACGTTCCGCGACGACATCCCGTATGTGAACTTCCCGCTGGCCAAGGTGGACCCCACCGCCACCGACGTGATCAGCGACGACCAGGTGCTGCTGTCGCTGCAGTACTCCACGCAATGGGACTCCCTGGCCCACGTGGGCGCGCTGTTCGACGCCGACGGCGACGGGCGGCCGGAGCGCGTCTACTACAACGGCTATCGCGCCAACGAGCATATCGTGGGCCCGGTGGACTACGCTGAGGACGACCACTTCGCCGCCCACGCGTGCGGCCACGACCATAGCGAGGCGCGCGCGCTCGGCATCGAGAACTTCGCCGTAAAGGGCATGCAGGGGCGCGGCGTGCTGGTCGACCTGGCCCATGCCTTCGGCCAGGATTTCCGCAACGTCGGCTACGACGACCTGATGCGCGCGCTGGAGGCCGACCGCATCGAGGTGGAGACGGGCGACATGCTGTTGCTGCGTACCGGCTTTGCCGAAGTGGTGCTGTCGATGCAGCGCGAGCCGGATGAAACCGTGCTGCATCACAGCTGCTGCGCGCTGGACGGCCGCGACGACCGCCTGCTGAACTGGATCACAGACTCCGGCATCGCCGCGCTGATTGCCGACAACTACGCGGTGGAGCGCTACCCCGCGCGGCCCGCGCCGGCGGACCAGCCCAACCACCCGCTGCTGCCGCTGCACCACCACTGCCTGTTCAAGCTCGGCCTGCCGCTGGGCGAGCTTTGGTACATGAAGGAACTGGCGCAGTGGCTGCGCGCCAACCAGCGCTCGCGTTTCATGCTGACGGCGCCGCCGCTGCGGCTGCCGGGCGCGGTGGGCTCGCCTGCCACGCCGATCGCCACGGTCTAGCTAGACAAGCCGGCGCCGACGGCGCCGTGCCGTTCCCCGCTGTTTCGCCGAAGCACCATAAAGAAGCAGGCCCGAGAGGCCGCGCTGGAGGAGATCACCATGAAACGAAGCCATTCGCTGCTGCGCCGTCCATTGGGCGCACTGACCATTGCGGCCGCGCTGCTGTGCGGCGCCGGGCAGGCCAGCGCGCAAGCCGCCAAGGCCGGCATTTCCGATGACGAGGTCAAGATCGGGCTGATCCTCGACATGAGCGGCCTGTACGCCGACGTCACCGGGCGCGGCAGCGCCGCCGCCGCGCAGATGGCCATCGACGACTTCGGCGGCAAGGTGCTGGGCAAGAAGATCGAGCTGGTGGTGGCCGATCACCAGAACAAGGCCGACATCGCCGCCAGCAAGGCGCGCGAGTGGTTCGATACGGGCCACGTCGACGCCATCCTCGACGTCGCCGCCTCCGCTCCCGCGCTGGCGGTGCTGGAAGTCGCCAAGCAGAAGAACCGCATCGTGGTGTTCTCCGGCCCCGGTACCGAGCGCATTACCAACGACCTGTGCACGCCGATCTCGGTGCACTACGCGTACGACACCTACGCGCTCGCCAACTCCACCGCGCGCGCAGTGGTGCAGCGCGGCGGCAAGACCTGGTTCTTCCTGACCGCGGACTACGCCTTCGGCCACACGCTGCAGGAATCGGCCACGGCGGTGATCAACGAAACCGGCGGCAAGGTGCTGGGCGCGGCGCGCCATCCCATCGGCGCCAGCGATTTCGCCTCCTACCTGCTGCAAGCGCAGTCCAGCAAGGCGCAGGTGGTGGGCCTGGCCAACGCCGGCGGCGACGCCGTCAACGCCATCAAGGCGGCCAGCGAATTCGGCCTGACCAAGGGCGGCAACCAGCGCATGGCGGGGCTGCTGCTGTACATCAACGACATCCACGCCATCGGCCTGAAGACCGCGTCCGGGCTGCTGCTCACCGAAGGCTTCTACTGGGACATGAACGACGCCACGCGCGCATGGTCGCGCCGGTACTTCGAGAAGCTGAAGAAGATGCCGAACATGAGCCAGGCCGGGACTTACTCATCGGTGATGCATTACCTCAAGGCGATCCAGGCCGCGGGCACCGACGAGACCGCAGCGGTGATGAAGCAGATGAAGGCCATGCCGATCAACGATTTCTTCGCCAGGAACGGCCGCATCCGCGAAGACGGCCGCATGATCCACGACATGTACCTGTTCGAGGTCAAGACGCCGGCGGAGTCGAAGTACCCGTGGGACTACTACAAGCTGCTGGCCACGGTGCCGGGCGACCAGGCCTTCATGCCGGTGTCCAAGTCCCAGTGCCCGCTGCTGAAACGTGGAAATCCTGAAGCGTCGAAATCATGAAGCACTGAGCGAGGCATCATGCAACACGCAGCCTACCTGCGCGGCGCGGGCAATACGCGCTTTGGCCGTATCGAGGGCAGCACGCCGCTGACGCTGATGGCGGCCGCCACCGACGCCGCGCTGGCCGATGCGGGCCTGGCCCGCACCGATATCGACGGCGTGCTGTGCGGCTACGCCACCACCCTGCCCCACCTGATGCTGGCCACGCGCTTTTGCGAGTACGCGTCGCTCGATCCCGCTTACGCGCATGGCGTGGCCTCGGGCGGCGCGACCGGCGGCGTCATGGCGATGCTGGCGCGCGAGCTGGTGGGTGCGGGCCGCTGCCGCCATGTGCTGGTGGTGGCCGGCGAGAACCGGCTCTCCGGCCAGAGCCGCGACCAGTCGATCCAGACGCTGGCACAGGTCGGCGAGCCGGAGATGGAAGTGCCAAATGGCGCCTCCGTGCCGGCGTACTACGCCTTGCTGGCTTCGCGCTATCTTGCCGAGACCGGCATGCACGCCGACGCGCTCAGCGGCTTCGCGGTGCTGATGCGCGAGCACGCCGCGAGCCATCCCGACGCCCACCTGCGCGAGCCCATGACGCTGGACGCCGCGCGCGCCGCCAGGCCCATCGCCACGCCGCTGCGGCTGTCGGACTGCTGCCCGATCTCCGATGGCGCGGTGGCGCTGGTGGTGTCCGCCGGGCCGGGCAGCGGCACCCCGGTGCGCGTGACCGGCGCGGGCCAGGCGCATCGCCACCAGCACCTGTGCGCGCTGGAAAGCGTGCTGGCCACGGGCGCGGCCGATGCCGCGCGGCGCGCGCTGGCGGAAGCCGGCAACACGGTGGCGCAGATCGATTACCTGGCGATCTACGACTCATTCACCATCACGCTGGCGATGCTGCTGGAGGAACTTGGCGTGGCCGGGCGCGGTGCGTCCCCGGCGCGGCTGGCGGCGGGAGATTTCGGCCGCGATGGCGCGCTGCCGCTCAACACGCATGGCGGCTTGCTGGCGTTCGGACATTCGGGCGTCGCGGGCGGGCTGATGCATCTGGCGGAAGCCATGCGGCAGCTTGCGGGGAAGGCGGGCGCGCGACAGGTGCCGGCGCGCAAACGCGCGCTGTTTCACGCGGACGGGGGCGTGCTCTCGTCGCATGTGAGCCTGGTGCTGGAGGCGGGATGAGAGCGCATGCAATGCCTGATGCCTGGCTCGCTGGCAGTGAGCATCTTTGCTCTTGCGCACGCCCGCCCTCTCCCCCGCCCCCTCTCCCGCAAGCGGGAGAGGGGAGCGAACCAGCGCTGCATTTGGTGCACTCGCCAAGGACATTGTCATGAGCACAGACCATCCCTACCAGGCAGGCCTGGACGCCGGCCTCGTGCGTTACCAGGCGTGCGAGGATTGCGGCGCGTGGCAGCCGCTGCAGCGCCACGCGTGCCGCGCCTGCGGCAGCACGCGGCTGGCCTGGCGCGATGCGGGCGGCGGCGCCACCATCCATTCCGTCACCGAAGTCTCACGCGCCCCTACTGAAGAATTCCGCGCGCTGGCGCCTTACACACTGGTGCTGGCCACACTCGACGAAGGCCCGCGCGTCATGGCCCATGCCGAGCCTGGCGTGACCATCGGCGAGCGCGTGCGGGCCGCCTTCATGCGCCACGGCGAACGCACGCTGCTGCGCTTCCGGCGCGAGTAGCCGCATCGCATGACGTAGCCGCCCTGCTGGCGGGCACGATCGCGCTTGCCGCCGTGCTGCCGGCGCCGCCCGGCCTTAGCTTTTGGATCGCATCATCATGAACCAGACCTTGCAAGCCTTGCTGGCACCGCGCTCGATCGCGGTGATCGGCGCTTCCGACCATATCCACAAGATCGGCGGCCGTCCCATCCACTACATGCGCGAGCATGGCTACGCCGGCAAGCTCTACCCGGTGAACCCGCAGCGCGACACCATCCAGGGACTGCAGGCCTTTGCCTCGCTCGATGCGCTGCCCGAGGTGCCCGAACTGGCCATCGTCGTAGTGAGCGGCGATGCGGCGGTATCCGCGGTGCGCGATTGCGCTCGCCTTGGTGTGGCCGCCGCCATCGTGATTGCCTCGGGCTTCGGCGAAGCCGGCGAGGAGGGCCGCCGCCAGCAGGACGAAATGGTGCGCGTCGCGGCGGCTGCCGGACTGCGCCTGGTGGGGCCGAACAGCCAGGGCCTGGCCAACTTCGGCACCGGCACCATTGCCAGCTTCTCCACCATGTTTATCGAAGTGCCGCCGCAGGATGGCCCGGTGGCCGTGTTGAGCCAGAGCGGCGGCGTCGGCGCCATGGTCTACGGCCTGCTGCGCGGACAAGGCATCGGCGTGCGGCATATGCACGCCACCGGCAACGAGGCCGACATCACGGTGAGCGAACTGGCGCTGGCCGTGGCGCACGATCCCGATGTGCGGCTGATCCTGCTCTACCTGGAAGGCCTGACCGACCCCGCGGTGCTGGCCGAAGCCGCCGCGGTGGCGCGCCGGCGCGGCGTGCCCATCGTGGCGGTCAAGGCAGGCCGCTCCAGCGCGGGGCAGCGCGCGGCGGCATCGCATACCGGCGCCATCGCCAACGAGGACCGCGCGGTGGGGGCATTCCTGGCGCGGCACGGCATCTGGCGCGTGGACGACGCGCACGCGCTGGTGCGCTGCGCGCCGCTGTACCTGCGCGGCTGGCAGGCCAGCGGGCGGGGGCTGGTGGTGGTGAGCAATTCCGGCGCGAGCTGCGTCATGGCCGCCGACGCCGCCGAGCCGCTCGGCCTGTCGCTGGCACCGCTGGCGCAGGCCACGCAGGCGGCGCTGGGCGCGCGGCTGCCGGGGTTCGCGTCCACCGCCAATCCGGTCGACGTCACCGCTGCCCTGCTGACCAACAGCGGACTGTTTGGCGACGTGCTCCCCGTGGTGGCGGCGGACCCCTCGGCCGACCTGCTGCTGCTCGATATCCCTGTGGCCGGGATGGGCTACGACCTGCCGCGCTTCGCCCGCGATGCCGCCAGCTTTGCCGACAGCGCCGGCAAGCCGATTGCCGTCGCGGCATGGCAGGCCCCGGTGGCGGCCGCCTTCCGCGCCGTCAACGTGCCCGTGTACACGAGCGGGGCCGAGGCGCTGGCGGCCTTCGCGCAACTGGTCACGCACCAGCAGCGGCTGCGCGACATCGCCACGGAAGACACGCTGTTGCAGGCGCGCCAGCCGCCGGCTGCGGGGGCCGTATCGCGTGTTGCCGGCCACACGCTGAGCGAGGCGGCGAGCCTCGCGCGGCTGGCGTCGGCCGGCTTCCCGGTGGTGGCGCACCAGCTGTGCCACAGCGTGGACGAGGCCGTCGCGGCGTGGCGCGCGCTGCAGGGGCCGGTGGCCGTCAAGGCTAGCTCCCCACAGGTGCCGCACAAGAGCGAACATGGCCTGGTGGCGCTGAACTGCAATGACGAGCACGCGGTGGCGCATGCCTATCTCGCGCAGACCGGCATCCTGGAAACGCTCGGCGCGGCTTGCGAAGGCGTGGTCGTGGCGCGCATGGAGCGCGGCCAGCGCGAATGCATGGTGGGCGCGCACTGGGACCCGGTATTCGGGCCGGTGGTGCTGGTGGGCGACGGGGGCAAATACGTGGAGGTGCTGCGCGACACGGCGGTACTGCTGGCACCCTGCACCGAAGCCGCGGTGGAGCGCGCCGTGGCCGGCTTGCGCATCGCGCCGCTGCTGGCGGGCGTGCGCGGCGAACCTGCCGTGGACGTGGCCGCGCTGTGCCGGATCGCGGTACGCGTGGGCAACCTGATGCATGAGGCGAACGGCGCGATCCGCTCGGTCGATCTCAACCCGGTGATGGTGAGCGCGGGCGGGGCGGTGGTGGTGGATGCGCTGATGGAGGTGACGGCGGACACCGCCTGACAGGCCGGCATGGCGCTGCCGTGGCCCGATCCGCCTTCAGTAAACGTCGCGCCGGTAGCGCCCTTGCTCCCCCAGTTGCAGCAGCGCCTCTTCGCCCAGCACCTCGGCGAGCGCCTCGTTGACGCCGCCCGCCATGCCCTGCAGGCTGCCGCAAACGTAGATGGCCGCGCCCGCCCCGACCCAATCCCGCACTGCGCCGGCCAACGCGCGCACCGCGTCCTGCACGTAATGCAGGGCACCGCCGTCGCGCGAGAACACCAGATCCATCCGCTGCAAGACCCCTTCGGCCTGCCATGCGGCAAGTTCATCGCGGTGGAACGCGTCGTGCTGCGCGGTGCGCTCGCCGAACAGCAGCCAGTTGCGATGATGGCCAGCCGCTGCGCGCGCCTTGAGATGCGCGCGCAGGCCAGCCAGGCCGGTGCCATTGCCGATCAGGATCAGCGGACGGCCGTCGGCGGGCGGATGAAAGCCGCGGTTGGTGCGGATACGCAGCGCAATGCCGGCGCCCGGCTGCGCATGCGCGGTCAGCCAGCCGGAGGCCAGCCCGAGGCGGCCATCGTCATGGCGCTGCTGGCGCACCAGCAGTTCCAGCCGCCCGTCCTGCGGGATCGAGGCAATCGAATACTCGCGGTGCGGCAGCAGCGGCAACGTATCCACCAGCCGCTGCGGCGTCACCCCGGCAAGTGCGGCAAGATGCGGCTCGGGCAGGACGATGCGCGTGGCCAGCGCTTGCGCCAGCGTGGCCGACACACCGTCGCAGCGCACCGGCGTGGCGCCGTCCAGCGACAGCCTTGCCAGCATGCGTTCCACTTCGGCCGGCGCGTGGCAGGGGCCGATCTCGGCGATGTCGCCGGCTTGCCATGACGGCGCCTCGCCCGCCGGCGGCACCAGCGCCAGGTGGAAGGCCGGCGAGCCGGGGCTGCCCGGGTTGAGCAGGCGGCGCTCGTGCAGCAGCCATTCGGCGTAGCGTGGCTTTTCCCAGTCGGCGATCTCCGCGCCGCCACTGAGTGCGCTGAGGTGGTTCTGCCAGTGGCGCAGCGCGCCGGCGTCGCCGTTGTCGACCTCCACCATGTCGAAGAGCGCTTGCGCGTGCTGCCGCTGCAGCCATGCCGACAGCGTGTGGCCAAAGGCACAGAAATGGGCATAGCTGCGGTCGCCGAGCGCGAGAATGCCGTAGCGCAGTTCGCGCAGGCCGCCGGGGCCGGCCGCCGCCGTCAGCCGGCGCGCGAAGCCCGACGCGCTGTCGGGCGCATCGCCCTCACCGGTGGTGCTGACCACGAACAGGGCCTGGCGGCAGTTGCCAAGCCGGCCGGCGTCCAGCTCGGCGAAGGACAGCAACTGCGCGGGCACGCCGGCATCCTGCAGCGCCTGCGCGGTCTGCAGCGCAAGCTGCCCGGCAAACCCGCTCTGGCTGGCGTAGGCCACCAGCGTGGCACCATCCCTGGCTTGCGCCAGCAGACCGGCGCGCGCGTGCCGGCGGCGATGCCGGGCGATCACGGCCGCGCAGAACCCGGCGTAGGCGATGACCACGCCGGCGGCCATGCCCGCGCGGGTCGGCGCGAAGAAGGCGAGGGCCAGACCGGCGAGGCCTGCCAGCATGCCGAGCGCGGTTGCGATGCGGATGGCGCGCATGTGCCGCTCGGCGCGGCTGACGTGGTTCTGCGTGCGCGCGCTCTGCGCGGCGGGCGCTTCGGCCGGTAGCGAGGCAGCGGTATCCGGCGGACTCATGACAGCATGGCCTCGAAAGCCGGTGACAGGCGTTCGTCGAAGCCACCGCTATGGCGGATCAGGAAGCGCGCGGCCAGCGCATGGCGGCGCGCGAACACCATGCCGGCCTCCGGCCCCAGCACGGTCAGCGCGGTGGAGAACGCATCGGCCAGCATGCATTGCGGGTGCAGCACCGTGACCGAGGCTAGCGCATGGCTGGCCGGATACCCGGTGCGCGGGTCCAGCGTGTGGGCGTAGCGGCGCCCTTCGCTGTCGAAGTAGCGGCGGTAGTCGCCCGAGGTGGCGACCGACAGGCCATGCAGCGCGACCAGCGTCTCGTGGCCTGCCGCGCCGCCGCCGGGCGGCGTTTCCAGCGCCACCCACCACGGCAGCCCGTCGGGCTTGACGCCGCGGCCGCGCAACTCGCCGCCAATCTCGACCAGGTGGCTGCCGATGCCCTGCCCGGTCAGGTAGCGCGACACGGCGTCCACCCCGAAGCCCTTGGCGATGGCGCAGAAATCCAGCCGGAGGCCGCCCGGCTGCCGCACGCGGCAGCCGGCCTCGTCGAACGCGATACGCTGCCACCCGCACAGCGCGTGCGCCTGTTCGATCTCGGCCAGCGCCGGCGCTTCGCTGCGCCGAGGCGCCGGGCCGAAGCCCCAAAGGTCCACCAGCGGCCCCGCGCTGGGATCGTAGGCACCGCCGCTATCGCGCGCGACTTGCAGCGCGGCTTGCAGCACGTTAAAGCAGTCGGCCGGCAGCACCTGCCAGTCGCCCGCCGCGGCGCGGTTGAAGCGGCTGAGGTCCGAGGTTTCGTCCCAGTTGCTCATCTGCGCGATCACGCCGGCCAGCACGGCACGGATGCCGGCGTCGAGCGCGTCTTCGCCGATGGCGCCAGGCGGCGCGGCCCATGCTACCGACCATGTGGTGCCCATGGTCTCGCCCTGCCGCCGGCAAACGCGCGCCGCCGCATCGGGCGTGGGCGGGGCGGCGCCAAGCGAAAGGGGAACGAGGACACGCTGCATGCGGGTGAACCTGGAAAGACGATGAAAGCGAAACTACGGGAACACAAAAAGCGCACCGGCGGCCCGGGGCTTGCGCCGCCAGCCGGACGAAGGTCCGGCTGGCGGCCTGCTGTCGACAGCGATTACTGCGGCAGCACCTCGACCGTGGCCGCGTAGCTGGCGCGGCGTGTCTTGGCTTCCTTGACCGCGACCTTGTCGTCGCGGACCTCGGCTTCCATCCAGTACATGCCCGGCGCCGGCCACTTGACGCTGAACTTGCCGTCGGCGTCGGTGGTGAACGACATCTCCTGCAACTGGTCGCGATAGCGGATGCCGCCCGGCACCACCGCCACCTTGACGTTGCCGGCGGGCTTGCCGTCGAGCAGCAGGCGGAAGCTGGCGGCATCGCCCGCGACCAGGTCGTTCGGGTGCGTCACCGGCGCCAGTTCCAGCCCGCGGCCCGTAGTCTGCAGCACCTTGGCGGTCGGCTTGCCCGCCGTGACGAAGGCTTCCAGGCGGCTGTCGGCCTGCGTCACCTGCAGGTCCTGCGCGCCGGCCGGCACCTCCCTGGCGAAGGCTTCCGCCGAACCGCGCCAGCGCTTGGCCTGGCCATCCACCTTGTAGCTGGCGAACAGGCCGTGGCTGACCATGGCTACCTTGTAGGTGCCCGGCTGGGTCAGGTGCACGTCGAAGGTGCTGCGGTAGCGGCCCGTGCTGGCGTTCTCGACTTTCGCCGCGGCGCCGTCCGGCGCGGTCACGGCGAGGTTGTCCAGGCGCAGCGGGACGTGTTCGAAGTAGAACAGGTCGTTCGACACGGCTGCGTCGACCGTCACCCACGGGTCGCTGCCCGAGAGCACGGTGGCCGACGGCAACAGCCACTGGCGGTGTGCGTGAGCGGCCAGCGGCATCAGCGCGGCGAGAGCCAGCACGGCGGCCCGGACGGGCAGTTTGGTGGCGAAAGTCTTCATCGTCATGCTCCTAGGGAATGGGGGGCTCAGGGCTTCAGGTCGACCGAAACGCCACCGAGTTCATGCTCGCCTTTTGCCTTGGCCGAGGCGGCGGCCTTCGGCGGCCATGCAAAGGGCACGCGCAGCAGTTCGCGACCACCGACCTCGCGGGCGGCTTCCACCACGAGCTGGTAGTCGCCAGCGGGCAGCTTGCCCAGCGGTGCCTTGGCATCGGTGAAAGTGAGCGTGTGCTCCCCGGCTGCGCGCGTGGCGCCGGAGATGCCATCGGCGGGCATCTGCATATCGCGCCCGGCCTTGCGCCACCACTGGCGCATGTCCTTGAGCCACTTGGTGCCTTCGCCATCCTTGTGCTTGACGTCGTACCAGACCGCCAGCGTGGCGGCCGGGCTCTGGTCGGCCCGCTCGATCCACATCGAGACGTAGGGCCGGTGGTACTCCGCCACGTTCAGCCGCGGAATCTCTACCTTGACGTTCATTTCGGCCGCCACGGCCGGGCCGGCGAACGGAACCGCGGCCATGCCGGTAAGGGTGACGGTAAGCAATCGGCGCATAAACGGGTCCTCGTCTGTGAACTGTGAAACTGTGAAAGCGATCGTTAAAGGCACGGCTCGCTGGCGGTGCCGCTCAGTGGATGTACAGCAGGGCCAGCAGCAGCGGCACCACCAGGCCCAGCCCGACCAGCGGCCAGGTTGCCATGCGGCCACCGGCGTGCAGCTTGAGCAGGAACAGCCCGGTGATGCTGAAGATCAGGCAGGCCGCGGCGAACACGTCCAGGAACAGACTCCAGGCGCGGCCGGTGTTGCGGCCCTTGTGCAGGTCGTTCAGGTAGGAGATCCAGCCGCGCGTGGTCTTCTCGTACTGCACCTCGCCGCTGTCCAGCGCCAGGCTGACCCAGGCGTCGCCACCCGGCCGGGGCAGCGCGACGTAAATCTCATCGCCCGACCACTCGGCCTCGCGGCCGCCTGCGTCGATATCGAATTCCCGCGTGAGCCAGTCGCCGAGCGCCGCGGGCACCGGACCCTTGTCGGCATGCCGGGCCTGGCGCAAGGCAGCCGTCAGGCTGGCCGGCGCGGTCGCAGTGCGAGTGACCACTTGCGGGCGAGCCTCTATCTGGCCGGCGTGATTCAACGTAAAGCCGGTGACAGCAAACAGCAGCATGCCGATCAGGCAAAGCGCCGAGCTGATCCAGTGCCACTGATGCAGGTGCTTGAGCCAGAAGGCCCGCTGCTGCTGGCCTGCCCCCAGCGATGTTTCGGTCATGTCGATTTTCCGGCGCCCGGCAGCCTGTTTTTTCCTGGCGCCACACTTGTCAGCCTGCCTCAGCCGCCATGTTCCCCGGTCTCGGGTGGCGGCTTAAGCAAATAGGCGAAAGGATAATGGTTCTCATTTGAAACCGCAATGACGTGACGCATGGCAGGTGGTTACGTTCCATTACAGGCGCCTGCGATGGTGGTGGTCGCCTGCACGTTTGGACGCCACACACTCTATTCACAAACATTATATTTATCAATATAATATCAACATTGAAATTGATGGCAGACCATGAGCGAGAACCATCCCGCCATTGACCTTGGCACCATGCAAGCCGCTGCCGCGCAAGCCTGCGCGCTGCTCAAGGTGCTCGCCAATCAAGACCGCCTGCTGCTCATGTGCCAGTTGTCCCGGGGCGAGTTGTCCGTCGGCGAGCTGGAAGAACAGCTCGGCATCCGGCAACCGACGCTTTCCCAGCAGCTCGCCGTGCTACGCGAAAGCGGTCTGGTGACAACGCGCCGCGAGGGGAAGAGCATCTTCTATTCCATTGCCAGCCAGGAGGCGCTTGCCGTCATGGCTGTGCTGTATGAGCAGTTTTGCGCCAACACCAAGTAGGAGGCGGTATGTTGATTGACCTGGGTAATTTCACGCCTGCCTTATCGCTGGCCGGAGGGCTCATCATCGGCGCGGCTGCTGCCGTGCTCGTCCTGTTCAACGGCCGGATTGCGGGCATCAGCGGCATCGTCGGGGGTCTGCTCAGCTCGCCGCGCAATGACATGGCGTGGCGCGTGGCCTTCCTCGCCGGGTTGGTCGGGACTCCTGTCCTCGCCAGCCTGCTTGGCAAGCCGGCGACTCCCGACATTCAGGCCAGCTGGGGCGAAATCCTGGTCGCCGGCTTCCTGGTCGGCATAGGCACCCGCTACGCAAGCGGCTGCACGAGCGGCCATGGCGTGTGCGGTATCTCGCGCGGGTCCATGCGTTCGCTGGTCGCGACCATGACCTTCATGGCGGCGGGCTTCCTGACCGTCCTGGTGGGACGACACATGATTGGAGGCTGACATGAGCGCCGTCACTGCATTGCTGGCCGGCCTGCTCTTCGGCATCGGCCTGATGGTTTCCGGCATGGCCAATCCGGCCAAGGTGCTGGGCTTCCTCGACCTGGCGGGACGCTGGGACCCCTCCCTGGCCTTTGTGATGGCCGGAGCGATAGTCCTCGGCTCGCTCGCTTTTTTCATTGCCAAGCGCCGCAAGCGCTCGTTGCTGGGACTGCCGGTCCAACTCCCGGCCAGCACCGGGATAACGCCGAGGCTTGTCCTGGGCAGCACCGCGTTCGGCATCGGCTGGGGCCTGGCGGGCTTCTGCCCGGGTCCCGCGCTGGTTGCAATGGGTGCGGGCTATCCGAAGGCCGTGGGCTTTGTTGTCGCCATGGTGGCCGGCATGGTCGTCTTCGAGGTGGTTGAGCGAATGAAATCGGACATGCAACGGGCTTAGGCCCCGGGGCTCGCTGCAGCCTGGAGCCACCTGGGCTTGTTGATGACAACACTAGGCAAGTCATGAACAGATGGAGAGCACGCCAAGTGCAGATCCACAAAAATACAAACACAAACCCGTCGGCACACCCTTCCCGGAGGAGACACTCGTGAACACCATCAAACTTGGCATTGCGGCCATGGCCTTGCTGGCGGCAGTCAGCGCGCCAGCACTTTCGCAGCCGGCGACCGTGGCCATGCCCGTGCCTGATGAAGCATCGATTCCCAAGGGACCGATGGGCGATGCCATCAAGCGCGGCAAGGTGTTGCTGACGGACACCCATAAACAACTTCCCCGCAATGTCGGCAATGGCCTGAATTGCTCAAGCTGTCACCTCAATGCCGGGACAACGGCCTATGCGTCGCCCTGGGTGGGCCTCACCGGCGTCTTTCCGGAATACCGGTCCCGCAGCGCCAAGGTCAACTCCCTTCAGGAACGCATTAACGACTGCTTCCAGCGCTCGATGAATGGCAAGCCGCTTCCATTCGACTCGGCTGAGATGAATGCCATCCTGTCCTACATGAAGTGGCTCTCCACCGGAGTCCCGACTGGCACGAACGTGACTGGCAGAGGATTCGAAAAAATGGATACCTCGCTGGTGCCGGACCGTGTGCATGGCAAGGCGGTGTACGCAGCGCAATGTGCCTCCTGCCATGGGGCGGAAGGCCAAGGTACCAGGAACCCGCAAGGCGGCTACATTTTCCCGCCAGTCTGGGGCAAGGACTCGTTCAATGTCGGGGCCGGCATGGCACGCATGTACACGGCAGCCGCCTTCGTCAAACACAATATGCCGCTCGGCCAGGGCGGAACGCTATCGGCGCAGGATGCCGTGGATGTCGCGGCCTACTTCACCCAGCAGCCGCGTCCAGATTATGCGGGCAGGGCAAAGGACTGGCCCAAGGGCGACCGGCCGAAGGACGCCCGCTAAACGCGCCAGGCAATTGGCCCGTCCAACCGGGTCAAGTGCGCGAATATCCACGCCGTGAAAGGGATTGTGCGGCGACGCGCACGTGAGACATCCGATCGCCCTGAATCCCTTTCCACACCTGAGGAAATCCCCTAGCGCCATAGCGTCAAGTTTGCCTTCCGGTGCGCCGTTATCGCGGAGGAGTGGAGTCAATCCATATCTAAGAACCGGGGAGAAAAGATGCTGGAACGCCTGAGCCTGAGGAAGAAATTACTGTTGCCATTGCTCCTGAGCTGGGTCTGCCTGCTCGGGCTGACGCTGTGGGATGCCTGGCAGATGCGCGAGTTGCGGCTCGAAGAGAGGAAACTCGACCTGGCCCACGTCACGGATACCGCGCTGTCCGTCGTGCAGTCGTACGAGGCGCTGGCGCGCGGCGGCAAGATGCCGATGGAGGAAGCCCGGCAGCAGGCCATGGAGCGCGTGCGCGCCATGCGCTTTGGCGAAGACGGCTACTTCACGCTAATGCGCTCCGACGCGGTCGTGGTGATGCATCCATTCAAGCCCGAAATGAACGGCAAGAACATGGAGGACACCAAGGATCCGAACGGGACCTACCTGTTCCGGGAAATCGCCGCGATCGGCAAGAGCGTGGGACGCGGCTATGTGCACTACCTGTGGGCCAAACCCGGCGCCGAGGCGCCGCAGCCCAAGCTGAGCTACGTGGCGAACTTCAAGCCGTGGGACTGGAATTTCATCGCCGGCGTCTACCTGGACGATATCAATGCGGCATTCCGCCAAGCGCTGTTCAAATCCCTCGCCCTGCTGCTGGGGATCGGCACGCTCATGACCGTGGTGGTGCTGCGCATTGCCAGCGGCCTGCAGAAACAGCTTGGCGGAGAGCCTGCGCTGACTTCGCGCATCGCGGCGCGTATCGCGGAAGGCGACCTGGCCAGCGAAGTGCACACCGCCCCTGGCGACCAGCAGAGCGTGTTGTTCGCCATGCAGCAAATGCAAACCCGGCTGACCGGCGCGATCGGCAGCATCCGCGGCTCGGCCGATTCCATCGCCGGGGCGGCAAGGGAGATCGCCACCGGCAACGCCGACCTCTCGCGCCGCAGCGAGGAACAGGCGGCGTCGCTGGAGCAGACCGCGGCCAGCATGGAGCAACTCACCGGCACCGTGCGCCAGAGCGCGGATAACGCGCGCCAGGCCAGCCGGCTGGCCGAGGGCGCCTCGGAGATCGCGGTGCGCGGCGGCGCCATCGTGAGCAAGGTGGTCAACACCATGGGCGAAATCAAGACGGCCTCGGGCAAGGTCGTCGACATCATCGGCGTGATCGAAGGCATCGCGTTCCAGACCAATATCCTCGCGCTCAACGCCGCGGTGGAAGCCGCCCGGGCCGGCGACCAGGGCCGCGGCTTCGCGGTGGTGGCCGGCGAGGTGCGCAGCCTGGCCCAGCGCAGCGCCACCGCCGCCAAGGAGATCAAGGCCTTGATCGGCAACTCCGCGCAGCGGGTGGACGATGGCTCGGCACTGGTGGAAACCGCGGGCCAGGCCATGGACGAGATCGTGGAAGCCGTCAAACGCGTTACCGACCTGATGGGCGAAATGCGGGCCGCCACCGAAGAGCAGACCGGCGGCATCGAGCAGGTCAACCAGGCTGTCACGCAGATGGACCAGATGGCGCAGCAGAACGCCGCGCTGGTGGAGCAGGCGGCGGCCGCGGCGGCCTCGCTTGAAGACCAGGCCGATGCGTTGCACCGCGCAGTTGGCGCGTTCCGGCTCGCAGGCGCCTGAGGCCCGCGGGCCGTCACAAGGCAGTAGATAGCGGCGCCAGGAGCCAGCAAGCCCGGCGCCGCTAGCCGCGCATGCGTTATCGCGCGCTTCTCGTGCGCCGGGGACTTTCCCGCTGCCCGGTGCACGATTTTTGGCTCCCGCGCCCAGCCAGGGCTCACCCTGCCGCGCCCCGCCTGCTTTCGAAACAAGATGAAAATTTTCCTTGTAATGAGATTAATTCCCATTTACCATAGGTTCACTGTCTGACGCGGGGCAAGCAAAACGCTCCCCGGCGCGAGACAAGAAGGATACGAGCAAGGCCGGCGGCAAGTCCGCGGCAACCGAAATTTTGTGGTGTCGCAACGCGGCATCCATCACCGTCTTTTGTGGGGACCGCTCCGTACCGCGGAGCGTTTGGCAGTAGCCAGTCACCGGAGGATCGGGAAAGCAACCAGACCCCGCTTTCCCGATCGCCTCTTCGGCTGACAAGCCAAGCCATTTTTTTATTCCGCGAGCCGTGCCAGCACGGCTTGCAGCCGCGGGTGGCCTTCCTGCCGGGAAGCCGCCCGCCGCACTCTTACGGCACGCAATGGCGTACGTCAGCGCAAAGCGCGAGGCGGCGCGGCCGCGCCGGAGCACCTTCCTTTCCGATAGATGCGTCCGTTCCGGGCGCGAAGCCGCAGTATGCTGATGCCTCCCGACAGTATCGAACCCATTGACCTCAAGCGCGCCGGACTCAAGGCAACATCACCGCGCGTTCGCGTGCTTGAAGTCTTCCGCGCCAGCCCGCGCCGGCATCTCAGTGCCGAAGACGTCTACCGCATCCTGCTGGCGCAGGAAGTCGATGCAGGCTTGTCGACGATCTACCGCGTGCTTAACCAACTCGTGCAAGCCAATATCCTGCTACGCCACAGCTTCGAAGCCGATCATGCGGTATTCGAGCTCAATGAGGGCGGTCATCACGACCACCTCATCTGCGTAGCCTGCGGGCGCGTGGAAGAGTTTCGGGACGAAGCCATCGAAGCCCGCCAGCGTGAAGTGGCCACCGCCAATTCCTTTGTGCTGCGTGAACACATGCTGGTGCTATACGGCCTTTGCCCGGGATGCCGGGCCGACAAGGCGATCAACTGATACGGCCATCGGTTCCCCTGCTTCCGCCCCCGGAACCTCGGCCCCGCCCGGCCCCGCCCAGTCTGCTGTGAGCGCCGGCGAGCAACCGGAGTCCATGATGGATCGCCAGACCAAACCACTGCCCGAACTCAAACGCTTGCTTAACGACTGCCTGCGGGAGCAGCCTGGATGCCAAGGTTGCCAGTTGCACGCGGTGTGCTTGCACCGGCCTGACCATACCGGGTGCAACTGGAGCGCGGAAGTGGACTTTCCCGGGCGGAGCGAGGAGGAAGCCGTCAGGAGTTTGCCGCTGGCGCGGCGGGTGGTGGTGATGGTCAGGGAGAGGTTTAATGTTGAGGGGATCGGGGCGTTGGGGCTGGTTTGATGTTTTTTTGGTTCGGCTTCGATTTCGACTTCGACTTCGGCTGCATGACGTCAAAATCAACTTCAAAGGCTCAAAGTCAAAGGCAGTTTCACCACCCCTGCGGGGCGGCGACCTACTTTTTTGTCTTGCCAAAAAAGTAGGCAAAAAAGGCGCGCCGGATGGGGCGCCCCCCCTCGGGGGCGCTCCACACGACTACACCGAATCGTCGATCCGGCGATATCGCGCATCGTCGAAATCTCTCGGCTCTTCGGACGCCGAATTTCCTGTCTTCTCCCTTCCGTCTTTGTGCGCTAGCTGCCACTTGCAATCCGCTGGTTTGCTCACCCCAGCAACAAGGGAAGACGATCGCAGGAGCGAGCCGCCAAACCAACGATTGGTAGCCGTGTGGAGCGCCCCCAAGGGCGGGTCCGCACCCCAGCGCGATGCGAAGCGAGCCGTCAAGGTGTACCAGGCCGTATGGGGCGCCTCGTCGGCATGCAAAAAGAGCGGAAAAGAGGGGGCCATGTTTGAGTATCGCCTTAAGGCGATGCGAGTTTGGCCCCCGGCCGCTCTTTTTGTCTGCCGACGAGGAGGGGGTCGCCCCATCCGGCGCGCCTTCTTTGCCTACTTTCTTGGCAAGACAAAAAAGTAGGTCGCCGCCCCGCAGGGGTGGTGAAACTGCCTTTGACTTTAAGCCTTTGAAGTTGAAGTTAAGGCCCTCCCAAGTCCCAATACCCCAGCAAAAAACCAACACGATCCCCCCCGCCACGCCACCCCCACCACATCCAGCTAAAATCCCCCTGCCCCCCGCGCGCAGCGCGGCCCACAAACCGCTACCCCGCGCCCCCCATGCCCACCTACCCGGCGCCCCGCCACGCCCTCCTGGCTCTCGCCCTTTACCTGGGCACCACAGCCGCATGGGCCGCGCCCGAAATGCCCGACGTACCGGCTTCCACCGCTACCACCACCAGCAACTGGAAAATCTCCGCCGGCCCCGGCATCTACGTCGCACCGAAATTCCCCGGTGCCCGCGACTCGCTCATCTACCCGATCATCTACCAGGACATCGACTACAAAGGCCGCTTCTTCTCGCGCGGTTTCGATTTCCTAGGGATCTACGCCGTCAACAACGACATCTGGCAGGTTGGCGCGGATTTCCAGCTCGACCCGACCTGGCGCAAGAGCAAGGACGACAGCCGGCTGAACGGCCTGGGCGACGTCAACATGACCGTGCGGGCGCGGGCATTTGCGCAGGCACAGGTGTCGTTCGTGACCTTCTCGGCGGATGTCGCGCAGGATATCGCTGGCCAGGGACAAGGCCTGATCGCAAACGGCGACATACTGTTCAGCCTGCCCGCGGGTAAGTGGCTATTCACTTTGGGGCCGGGACTGACGTGGACCAACAGCAAGTACATGCAGACTTTCTTCGGTGTCACGGCGGACCAGAGCGCACGCTCCGGCTTGCCCACGCATGCCGTGGGGGCTGGCCTGCGCGAATGGCATGCGAATGGCATCGTCAGCTATGAAATCTCGCGCAACTGGTCCGCGCTGGGCTCGGTGACATTTGCACGGTTGCAGGGCGATGCGGCCAGCAGCCCTATCACCGAGCGGCGTCAGCAATGGACCGGCATGGGCGCGGTGACCTACCGCTTCCGCTAGCCGGCGGCCTTATGGCACGGCCCGCAGTCCTCAGGACCGGCCCGGCCCCGGCACTGCCGTGCCCCCGGCCGCGACCGGGGCGGTGGGCCGCAGCACCAGCCAGACGGCCAGCCCGATCAGCGCCCCGCCCGCCACATGCGCCCATGACAACTGCTCGCCAAGGAAAATGGCGCCCCAAACGATGCCGAACGGCGGGATCAGGAAGGTGACCGTCAGCGAGCGTACCGGTCCGAGGTCGGCGATCAGGCGGTAGTACAGGATGTAGGCGATGGCCGTGCAAAGCATCCCCACCCCGAGCATCGCCAGCCATACACCCGGCCCGGCAGCCGGCAACGTGTTTTCGCGCGCCAGCGCGATCGCGCAGAACGGCAGCAGGAACAGGCTCGCGCCAAACATGCTGCCAGTCGCCACCAGGCGGCTGTCCAGCCCGCCTTGCGCGGTGATCCAGCGCCGCGCAAGGAAGCCGGCCAGGCCATAGCAGGCGGTAGCCACCAGGCAGGCGGCGGCGCCGAGCATCACCTGCGGCGAAAACGCCACCGGACCGGTGCGGGTCAGCACCGCGACGCCGGCCACACCGAGGACGACCCCGCCGGCCTTGGGTAGCGTCAGGCGTTCGCCAAAGCACAGTGCGCCGATCAGGACACCCATCAGCGGCGTCATCGCATTGAACACTGCCGAGTAGCCCGCCGGCAGCCAGAGTGCCGCGAACGAGTACATGACGAAGGGGATGCCGGAGTTGATCACGCCCAGCGCCATGACCTGCCGCAACTTGCCCCGCATATCCCAGCGCACGCGCATAAGGGCCAGGCAGACCGCAAGGGTGATTGCGCCGATCAGTACACGCAGGAAGGCCGCGGTCAGCGGGCCGAGCACCGGCGCCCCGATCCGCAGGAACAGGAAACTGGCGCCCCAGATGGCGGCAAGGCTAAGCAGGCGAATCAGGTCTGCGGGTTTCATGTGAGGGCATCGAGGATGGTGTGCACGGATTAAACCCCGCAGCCGAAGTGGCCGCAAGCTGGTTTCGGACATCTCCCTGCCTGAAACAGGCGCCACGGCAAGGCACTGGAAACAGGCAAAAAAAGTGCCGCACAAGGCTCTCGCATGTAAGATTGCAACGTTCATACCCTACTGATGAGGGGACGCCCACATGTGGTACGTGACAAGTCGTATTTAGTTATTTTAAAATCTGATCTGCGCCAGAGTTAATTGACCCCTCCGACGCATTCCCGACAAGCCGCCACTCACGTGGCGGCTTCTTTTTTTGCGGCGCACGGTTCACAACTATAAATCAACGTCAACCGCAACGGGAGATGCCGCGTTTGCAGCGTCATGAAACGACAGTTCCTTGGCTTGCTAGCCCGCATCTACGTCCTCCAATTTGCCGTCGAGGTGCCGGCCACCGTGGCCATGCTGGCCGAGATGCTGATGGAGTACGGCTTCCAGGTCGACATCGGCACCGTCCGCCCCTTGCTGCGTGCCTTGCAGATGGAAGGCTATCTCGAGAGCGTCCTGCGCGACGGCATTGGCCGCGTCTACCTGATCACGGAGCGTGGCCGGGAAGAGCTGCAAAGCAGCCGCGCCCACGTCGACGATCTCCACCGCCGGCTGCACTCCCGCAACAATCCTTCGGAAATCTCCCACAGCTGATTGCCCCGGAGGCCGGCCAACGATATTGGCCGCCCCCTGGCGCCGCCACAGCCCGGTGTCGGCGCGAGCCCGTACGGGCTTCTCCGATCGCGTTTCCCCCGTACACGTCCCCCCCGCAAAATCGCCCCATGCAGGATCGCTTCGCCGCAATGCTGCATGCGATGCATAACGTACCCGTTTCTGCGTGAGGCAACATGCTTCGCGTCAATGAAGACGGCCCGGCGAGGCCGGCGCGCGGTTGCACCGGCCGCACCGGGCCTGCTGACTGACCGCTCTTGCTGGCTTACTTCTTCTCTGCCTTGCCTTCGTAGCGCTTGCTCCATTCGGCGAGGATGCGATCGCGATTGGCGCTGGCCCAGGTGAAGTCGTTCTTGATCAGGCGCTTCTCGTAGTCGGCCGGCAGCAGCGGATCCGGCTTGGCGATGCCCGGAATGGCCAGGACCGCGAAATTCTTCTCGTACAGCGCCATGGCCTCGGACGAGGCGGAGAAGTCGGCGAGCTTGCGCGCGGCGTCCAGGTTCCTGGTGCCCTTGATGATCGCGGTGGCCTCGATGTCCCAGCCCAGTCCTTCGGCGGGCAGCACGATATCGATCGGCGCGCCTTCCTTCTTGGACTTCATGGCGCGGTATTCAAACGCGATGCCGATCGGGAACTCGCCCTGGGCGGCCATCTTGCAGGGCTTGGAGCCGGAGTGCGTATACAGGCCGATGTTCTTGTGCAGGGCGTCCATGTAGGACCAGCCCTTCTGCTCGCCCATCATCTGCAGCCAGGCGCTGACATCCAGGTAGCCGGTGCCCGACGACGCCGGGTGCGGCATGACGATCTTGCCCGCGTATACCGGCTTGGTCAGGTCGGCCCACGACGTGGGCTTGGGCAAGCCCTGCTTCTGTGCCTCGATCGTGTTGAAGCAGATCGCCGCGCCCCATACGTCCATGCCGACCCATGCCGGCGGGTTGGCGGCGCTGCGGTATTGCGCATCCACCGCGGCCAGGTTCTTGGGCGCGTAGGGCTGCAGCATGCCTTCCTTGTCGAGGATGGCGAGGCTGGAGCCCGCCAGGCCCCACACCGCATCGGCGCGCGGCGCGGCCTTCTCGGCCAGCAGCTTGGCGGTCACGATGCCGGTGGAATCGCGCACCCACTTGATCTCGATCTCGGGATTGGCTTTTTCGAAGGCAGCCTTGTAGGCGGCAATCTGGTCGGCTTCGAGCGCCGTGTAGACTGTCAGCACGGTGCTGGCATGGGCGGCGCCGGCCAGCAGCGAGAAGGCGGCCACAGCGGTGGCGGTGCGGAACAGGTGAGGCATGGTTTCTCCTTGGGATGCGTGTCTTGGTGTCGGGCAAACAGGGTTGGCAGGTCTCAGCCTTGCGGCGCGCGCCAGGCTTGGGTGCGCCGCAGCCAGCCGCGCGCGGCGCCCATCAGCAGCAGGCAGGCCAGCGCGGAGGTCAGCAGGATCAGCGTGGACATGGCCGCCGCCGGCGCGGTGTCGCCGGCATCGTCCATGTTCAGCACAGAAATGGCGGCCAGCACGGTATCCGGGCTGTAGAGGAAGACCACGGCGGACACCGTGGTCATCGCCGAGACAAAGAGGTAGCGGAAGATATCGATCAGTGCCGGCAGGCAAATCGGCACCGTCACGCGCCAGCAGGTGACCAGCGGCGCCACGCCGAGCGAGAGTGCCGCGGCTTCGAACTCCGCATCGAGCTGGCGCAGCGCGGCGGCGGCAGTGAGATGGCCCGTGGTGTAGAAGTGCGCCACGTTGCAGATCACCAGCAGCGTCATGGTGCCGTACAGCGTGTGCAGCGGATTGGACGGCGCGTTGAAGAAGAACACATAGCCCAGCCCGAGGACCAGGCCGGGCACCGCCATCGGCAGCACAAAGCCTGCCCGCAGCACGCCATGCAGCCAGGCCGGCCCGCGCGTGCGTTCGGTCAGCCAGGCGCCGAAGAAAATCGCCAGCGTGCCCGCCAGCGCGGTGAGCGCGGCCAGGCGCAGGCTGTTGCGGTAGGCCAGCCAGCCGCCGCCGTCCATATTGTCGAAGTCGTAGTGCGCCAGCGTCAGCTGCAGGTTGTACGGCCACAGCTTGACCAGCGAAGCGCCCACCGCCGCGGCCAGCACAGTCAGCAGGAGCGCCCCGGTCACGATCACCACGAGCGTGCAGCAGGCGTCGCGCAGCGGGTCACGGCCAGGCACATAGACCTGCGCGCGGCTCGACATCTGCGCGCGCTGGCGGCGCTGCATGGCGATATCCACACCGAAGGTCAGCAAGGCCGGCAACAGCAGCAGCATGCCGATCAGCGCGCCGCGCGCGAACTGCTGCTGGCCTACTACCGCCTTGTAGGCTTCCAGCGCCAGCACCGGGTAGCCGCCGCCCACCACCTTGGGCACACCAAAATCCGTCACTACCAGCGTCAGTACCAGGCAGGCCGCGCCAAACAGCCCGTGGCGGGCCCCTGGCAGCGTCACCGTCAGGAACGTCCGCCACGGCGAAGCGCCCATCGCGCGCGCGGCCTCGTACAGGCGCGCGTCTGCCAGCGAGAGCGCCGCGATCAGCACCATCAGCGCGTGCGGAAAGGTGTAGAAGGCCTCGCCCAGCACGATGCCCCAGAAGCCATAGATGCCGCCCGCGCCAAACGCGCCTTTGAAAATGCCCTGGTTGCCGAACAGGTAGACCAGCGCGATGCCCGGCAGCAGCGAGGGCGCAAACAACGGCAGCAGTGCGATGCCGCGCCACAGCGGCTTGAAGGCGATACGCGAACGCTGCAGCGCATAGGCAAAGCCGAAGGCCAGCGGCACCACCAGAGCGGCCACGGTCAGGGAGACGGCGAGACTGCGCCCCAGCAGCGGTACGAAATTGGGATTGGCTGCAAGCTCCGCCATGCGCGCGGGAAGGGCCCAGTGCCCGGCCTCGTCGAACCAGGCTTGTCCGAACAGCGCCAGCAGCGGAAGCGCCAGCGCCACGGCCAGCGCTGCCAGCCAGAGCCATTTCATCGCGGCGGGCGCGCCGTGGGCGATGCGGTCCGCCAGGCTGCCGGCGCCGCGCGCGCGGCTGGCGATGGTGGCAGCATCGTTCGCTTTGGCGGCGGCCACGGGCAACGCGCGCGTCATGCGAACACCTGCAGCGCCTGGCTCGGCAGCGACACCCAGAACTTGTGGCTGCCCTGCGCCGGCAGCAGGTGGCGTTCCTCGCGCAGTACGTCGGCGAACAGCGTGATGCCCGGCAGGCGATCGGCCTCCAGCATCAGGCGGTAACGGCTGCCCAGGTAGGTCTGGTCAACGATGCGCGCCAGCAAGCGGTTAGGCTCGCCGTCGGCAGGGTGCAGCCGGACCGCTTCCGGCCGGCAGCACAGGCGAACGGCGCCATCGGCGACCTCGCCGGCGCGGGCCGGAGAAACCGCCAGCTCAAGCTCGCCCACGCTGAAGGTGTCGCGCCCGCTGAGCCGTCCCGCCAGCCAGTTGGCCTGCCCGATAAATTCAGCGACGAAAGGCGACGCCGGGCGCTCGTAGATTTCGCCGGGCGTGCCGACCTGGGCGATGCGCCCGCCCTCCATCACGGCGATGCGGTCCGCCATCGCCATGGCTTCTTCCTGGTCGTGCGTGACCATCACGGTGGTGATGTTCAGGCGGCGCTGCAACTGGCGCAGTTCCAGCCGCAGGTGCTCGCGCACGCGTGCGTCGAGCGCCGACATCGGCTCATCGAGCAGCAGCAGCGAGGGCGCCGGCGCCAGCGCGCGCGCCAGCGCCACGCGCTGCTGCTGGCCGCCGGAGAGCTGCCCGGGAAACTTGCGCTCGCTGCCGGCCAGCCCCACCAGCGCCAGCATTTCACCGACGCGTGCCTCGCGATGCGCGCGCCCCATGCCGCGGCCCTGCAGGCCGTAGGCTACGTTCTGCGCCACGGACAGGTTGGGAAACAGCGCATAGGACTGGAACAGGATGCCGTAGTCGCGCGCTTGCGGCGGCAAGCCGGTCAGCTCCCGCCCGCCGGCGTGGATGCGCCCACCGTCTTCACGCTCCAGCCCGGCGACGATCCGCAGCAAAGTGGTCTTGCCGCAACCCGACGGGCCGAGCAGGCACAACAGCTCGCCTTGCGGCACCGACAGCGAAACACCATCCAGTGCCTGGAAACCGCCTGCCCCGCCGAAACGCTTGCCTACCCCTTCGATCGCCAGGAACGCGCGCTCCGGCACGGACTCACCTGCTTGCATGAACAACCCTCTGCGCTTTGGTAACAGCGGGCAGCATAGGGAAACCGGATGCCAGGCGTGTGGCAGCCGGGCAAAGAATCCCGATAAGGGTATTGGCGGATTTTGGGGTCAGTGGCCTGTCGGCACAGCTTGCACCTTGGCGTGCATCGTCGCTTTCCCACCCGCCGCGCAGATCTCCATCAGGCCGGCGAGCGGCACCGGCTGCCAGAACAGGTAGCCCTGTACCGCGTCGCAGCCCCGGTCGCGCAGGAAGGCGAACTGCGCCGGCGACTCCACGCCTTCGGCCACCACCTGCAGATTCAGCTGGTGCCCGAGGGTGATGATGGCGGACGCCACCGCCTGGTGATGTTCATCATGGGCCACGTCGTCGACAAAGGATTTGTCGATCTTGAGCTTGTCGATCGGCAGCCGCGTGAGGTAGTTCAGGCCCGAATAGCCGGTGCCGAAATCATCGATCGACAAGCCCACGCCGAGCGCGCGCACGCGCTCGAAGGTATCGATGGTCTTGCTGCCACCCTCGATCAGGATGCCCTCGGTGACCTCGATGGTCAGGCTCGCGGCCGGCAGGCCGGCCGCCGCCAGGCATTGCGTGACCATGGCGGGAAACCCGGCCTGCCGCAGTTGCAGCGGCGAGATATTCACCGCCACCTCCAGGTCCAGCCCGAGGCTGGTGCGCAACTGCTGGATCTCGCGGCAGGCCGTGGCCAGGATCCATTCGCCCAGCGGCATGATCAGGCCGCTCTCTTCGGCGATGGGGATGAACTCGGCCGGCGGGATCACGCCGCGCTCGGGCGTGTCCCAATGAATCAGCGCCTCCACGCCGAGGATGCGCAAGCTGGCGGCATCGACGATGGGCTGGTAGCGCAGCCTGAAGGCTTGCGCGGCCAGCGCGCGCCGCAGCAGCCCCTCGATGGTGAAACGCGCCATCGACGCCTCCGCCATTTCGCTGGAGAAGCGGCTGAGTTGCGCGCCACCGCCACGCTTGGCTGCGTACATGGCGGCATCGGCGTTCTTGAGGAGGTCTGCAAGGTTGTCGCCGTCATCCGGACAGATCACCATGCCGATCGAAGGCGTCACACGCAGCCGCTGGTTGCCCAGTTGCAGGTCTTCCGACAAGCGCGCCAGGATCTTGGCGGCGACCAGCTCGGCCTCGCTGTCCTGGCTCACCGGGTCGAGCACCACCACGAACTCGTCGCCGCCCATGCGCGCGACGAGGTCGGCGTGGCGCACGGCGGCCTTGAGGCGGTCGGCGACGATGCGCAGGACCTCGTCGCCGATGTGGTGGCCGAGCGATTCGTTGATGCGCTTGAACTGGTCGAGATCGAGCAGCAGGAGCGCGATGCGCTCCCCCTTGCGCAATGCGCGCTGCAGCACCAGCTCCGTGCGTGCATGGAGCTGGGCACGGTTGGGCAAACCCGTGAGGGCGTCGTGATGCGCCAGGTGCCGGATATATTCGTCGGCACGCTTGCGCTCCGTCAGGTCATGCGCGATAGCGAGATAACCGCCGGCGTTCAGCCCCGCGATGACAGCGCCGCCGGCTACGGCAGCCGCCGGCGTATCGTCCGAGGCGCCTGGGGCGCGCGCCTCGGGCAGGGCGCTCAGCGTCAGCTGCACCGGCAAGCGCGAGCCGCCCTTGCGGACATAGGTCCACTCTTGTTCATCGGCCAGCCCAAGGCGCGCCTTGCCGACCACGGCAGGCAAGCCTGCGGCGACCGGCTCGCCCAGCTCGTTCGTCAGCGCGGCAGCGCGCACCGCGACCTCCCGGGGGTCGAGAAGATCGAGAAAGCGCATGTGCCCGGCCACCTCGCCGGCCTGGTACCACAGCATGCGCTGGGCGGCGCGGTTGATGCCCGTCACCAGGCCGTCGCGGTCGAAGGTAATGACGCTAAGCGCCGTGTGGTCAAGCACGCGTGCGCTGCGCTCGGCCTGCTCGGCGGCAGCCAGTTCGGCGCGGCGGATGGCGCTCAGGTCGGTCACCACCCACATCACGCGGCCGGGACCGGCGGCGGGCACTGACGTCACCGCTACGCGCACGGGAAAGACCGTGCCATCGGCCTTGCGGGCGCGGGTCTCGCGCCGCCCGTCCGGCGCGGGCAGCATGGCGGCGTCAGGGAGCAAGGTGGCAATGGGCGTACCGGCGAACTGGTCCGCCGCCTTGCCGAACAATGTCGTGGCAGCGGCACTGGCGATCTGGACCTGGCCATCGGCATCGCACACCAGGAAGGCATCGGTGGCACTGGCCAGGCCCGCGCGCTGCAATGCGGCGTCCGCCTGCCGGCCCTGACGGGCCCGCGCCGCGAGCCGCCACGCCCTGTCCCGCTGCCGGGCCAGCACCAGGACCAGCCACGCCGCCATCAGCGTCGCCGCCAGGCCGCCCGCCAGCGTCAGCCGGGAGCGCCGCGGGCGATGCGCCGTCTCGAAGGCTGGCAGGGGGGCGGCACGCAGGGTCCAGATCCGGCCGCCGAATGTCAATTCGCGCTCTGCCTGCTGCTCCGGCGCCGGCGCGGCCGCCGCCACGGGCTCCGCGTCGCCGGCCAGCAGCGCGCCGGGCCGGGTGTCGCGCCCGTCATAGAGCGTCAGCGACAAGGTGCCGGCGGCGGGCAAGCCGACGCTGCGCAACAAATCCTCCAGGCGCAAGGACGTATAGACGTAGCCGGTCACGGCCAGCTGGCGCTGGACCGGCGTGTTCAGCGGCAAGCCGCTGCCGTACACCGGCAGGTAGAGCACCGCGCCGCGTTGCGGCGTCTGCGTTTCGTTCTCGTGCACGAGTTCCACGCCGGTGGTCAGGCGCACCTCGCCGCTGTTGCGGGCAGCCTCGGCGGCGGCCCGGCGCACGGGGTCCGAGAGGATGTCGAAGCCAAGCGCCCGCGTGTTGCGCCCGGCGAAGGGCTCGACATAGACAACCGGCGCGTACACGTCGCGCGGGCCCAGCGGGTAGACCTCGAAGCCTGGCTGGCCCTGGTGACGTATCGTCTCGACCAGCCAGTCGAGCTCCCTGGGAGGGGTCAGGCGCGCATAGCCGATCGATTGCGTGCCGGGCGGCAGCTCGTCCAGTTGCGTGGTGTACAGGTAGTTGCGCCATTGCTCGCGCGTGGCGACGGGATCGGCGGCGAACAGCCCCGCGGTCCCGCGCAGCAATTGCTCGTTCTCCTGCAGGCGCCGTTGCAAGGCCGTAAAGACTGGCGAGAACAACGCATCGAAATCGTCGCGCACTACCCGGTCCTCCAGCGTGCGCATGCCGTACCAGGCGCCGCCCGTGGCCAGGGCGCCGGTAGCGGCAACCAGCAGGGATAGCAAGACGGGCGAAAGTGAGGGCAGTTTCATGAACAGGGGGAGCGGATGGGAGCCCTCGACGGCCTCACCCTGCCGTCGCACGGCTTCGAGCCACTATACCGTGACGTCAACGGCTCGCCCACCCCCGGCATCCCGGAGTAACGTGCGGCGCCACACGCACTCGCGCGGCACGCCCCGCGCGCCCATCCGGACTCGCGCGGGGCAGGCGCTTGTGGTAGGGTTGGCGGGCCCGCAAGCCTGCCGGAGCCCGACTCCGGCAGCTACGCGGGCCGGCCGGCCAGAAGGCACGCGCCATTCCCCGACACCGCCGGCTCGCATGCCCCAAGTTTCGCTTTCCCTGAAGGCGCGTCTCGCGCTGATTTCCACGGCGTTCGCCGCCGTACTTGGTACCGGCATCGTGCTGGCTTCGCTCTATTATGCGCACGACGACCTGCGCGCCGCGTTGCAGGACCAGCAGGACTCCATCGTCAAGCTCGCCTCGAACCAGCTCGACACCGCGATGGAAGACCGCATCACCCTGCTATCCCACGTGGCCCCGCAGCTCGCCGGGGAGCTCGGGCGCCCCGGCAACGAGCTGCGCCGCCTGCTGGAACGGCGGATTCCCGTTCCGGGCACCTTCAATTCGTTCATGGTGGCCGATGCCCAGGGCCGCATCCTGGCCCACGACGGCGTGCCAGTGAACGTCGGCGACCGCGACTATTTCCGCGAGGCCGCGCGTACCCTGGAGCCGGTGATCACGCCGCCCATCCGCGCCCGCATCAATGGCGCGACCGGGGTGCTGGTGGCCGTGCCGATCGTCTCCCCGCAAGGTGAATTCGTCGGCCTGCTGGGGGGCTGGCTCGACCTGTCGAGCGCCAACTTCCTGGTGGAAATCACGCACAACCGGCTTGGCACCACCGGCTTCTATTGCCTGGTATCGGCCGGGCGCATGCCGGTCTACGTGCGGCACCCGGATCCGGGCATGACAGCGCAACCGGCACGCGCGCTGGGCGACACCTGTGGCGTCTATGATCGCAGCAGCGCTATCGAGTTTCTCTCGCCTTTCAGGCCGCTGATTTCCCGCTACCTGATGGAGAGCACGGGATGGGAGCTGGTGGCGGTGCTGCCCGCGCGCGAGGCCTTCGCCCCGCTGCATGCCATGCAGGCGCGCTTCCTCGGGCTGGCCTTGCTGGCGCTGGCGGTGGTGGCGCTACTGATCTGGCTGACCCTGCGGCACCTGCTGGCGCCGCTCACGCGCCTGCACCAGGTGGTACGCGACAGCGCCCGTGACCTTGCCGCCTACGAACGGCTGCCGGCACTGCAGAACGACGAGATCGGCGATCTCGCGCGCGCCTTCGGGCAGTTGATGCAAGACGTGCGCGAGCGGCGCGAACAGCTCGACCTGAGCGAGCGCCAGCTGCGCGCGGTCACCGATACCCTGCCCGCGCTGCTGGCCTTTGTCGGGCCCGACGAACGCTATGTCTTCAACAACCTGGCCTATGAGCGGACCTTTGGCATTCCGGTGCAAACGCTGCGCGGCATGACCGTGCGCGAGGTGATCGGCGAAACCCGCTATGCGCGCGTCCGGCCGTTCCTGCAAAATGCCTTGTCCGGTACCTCGGTAACGTTCGAGGTGGAGGAAAGCGATCCCGAGTACCGCTGCATGGAAACCAATTTCCGCCCCGAATGGAGCGCCGACCGCAGCCAGGTGATGGGCGTGCACGTGCATGTGCAGGACGTGACCCAGCGCAAGCTGGAGACCATGCGGCTATCGCGCATCTCCCGGCTGGATCACCTGACCCAATTGCTCAATCGCGGCGCCTTCGAGTCGCTGTTGCAGGCGGCCATGGCGCGCAGCCGTGAAGATGGCCGGCTGATGGCGCTGCTTTACCTGGACATGGACCGCTTCAAGGCCGTCAATGATTTCCACGGCCATATCACCGGCGACCTGCTGTTGCAGGCCTTCGGGCGGCGGCTGCTGCGCTGCGTCCGCGAACGCGACACCGTGGCACGCCTGGGCGGAGACGAGTTCGCCGTGGTGCTGGAGGATATCGGCGCTGCCGCCAACGCGCGGCGCATCGCCCAGGCCATCGTGCATTCGGTTGGCCGGCGGTTCTTTATCGACGGCGTGTTCGCGGATGTCGACGTGAGTATCGGGGTGGCGCTCTATCAGGGGGCGCCGATGCCGGACCAGGAGCTGATGCGGCAGGCCGATACGCTGCTCTATCGTGCCAAGGCCGCGGGGCGCGGGCGGTTCGAGATGGGGCCGGATGCGCTATTGGGGGAAGGGGACGAGGACTGAGGCCAGGGCCGCGGCACGGCTTGCACAGCGTCGCGAAGCACGGCATCACCCCGATTCCCGAAACGCCGGACACGGACGGCGATGACTTGCCCCGCCTCCCGCGGCGCTTCGGAAAACGGATGTCGGCGATGGTCCGCGTGGGCGCCCGCACCCGGGCGCGGCAGGTCAATGCAAGCGCCTTTACTTTGCCGCCGCTTCCCTTTACTTGCCTTGCGGCGGCGCTGCGCCTACTCCTTCCCCTCGTTGAATGGCACGTGCTTGCCGTCCCGCGACTGATACCCAAGCTTGGTATCCGCCCCCATCATCCTCTCCCACGCCACCATCGCATCGGCCACGGCATTGGGCTCGCCCTTGAACACGAGTACATCGTTCCCGCAATTGGGACACTGCCCGCCAAACACCGCATCGATGCCACGCAGGTTAGGCGCATCGATCGCATCGAAGGTGCTGAACGCCGTCTTGCACGAGCCGCACACCAGTTGCGCGGGCCGCAGGCCCTCAAGCCGTGTGCGTGCCTGCTCGGCACGCTCTGCCTGGCTGCCCCGTCGTTTTGCTTCACCCATGATGAACTTCCTTCCACAGCCTGTTTGCTGCGCTCTCACTTGATTGATGGATCGTCGCGCGCCCGGCTCCTCCGTATGGTCCCGTGCCCATTCAAAACGGCACCGGGCCAATCGCCGATTGCGGCGCTACCGGCGGGAACGCGATCTGGCCGGTCTGGCGTTGCAGCGAATAGCGCACGTAGACGCCGGCATACCACTGGCTGTAGTCACGCGCGTTGTCGAGCCCGACCAGGCCACCCACAAACAGCTGCTGGGCCGCCTGGTACTCCACCGAGCCAACCAGATTGTAGGCCACGCCGGTCTTGGACTGGCCCGGATATACCGCCTTGGTCGAGCTGGTCAGGCCGGCCTTGAAGGCCGTCGCCGCCGCGGCATTGGCGGCCGACTGGGCGCCGGCATCGGTCGGGAAATAGTTCGAATCATCCTCGCGGAAGGCCTGCATGCCGAGCCCGCCGCGCACATTGTAGGCCAGCCGCCCGCTGCGGCCCGCCAGCGAGAGCGGCACCGTCACGGCGAAGTACGTCTGCGGGCTGAAATAACCGCCCTGCCCAAACGTGAAGTAGCGCAGGTTGTCCGAGTAGCCCATCGAGGTGAAGTTGACGCCGCTCATCAGCCGCTGCTCGGCGTTGTCGATCAAGCGCAGGTAGAAGCCACCGCCCCCTTCCCAGCGGTTGTTGCGCATGACGTTGTGCCCGGTCAGCACGCCGTAGCCGCCATAGCCGTAGAGGCCGAAGAGGCCATCGTCCCAACCAAGGTCGACGCGGCCGCCGCTGTTCATCACGCCACCCCACTGCAGGCCGACGCGATCGTCGCTGACGCCCGCGTAGGACAGCAGGCTGTCCGTCACGGGCCGGCGCGACGCGCCCAGCGACAGCGTGGTGCGCTGCGTCACCGGCAGGTTGAGGCGAGCGCCGGCGTTAACGTCGGTATAGCGGAAGCCCAGTGGCGTGCTGCCGATATCGGCCTTGAAATTGTCCGACTCGTAGGCCACACCGAGCGCCACCCCAAAAGCGTTCTGCGAGCCTGGCGAAGTGGACTGCAACGGCGTGCCATTCAGGTTGACCGGCGCCCCTCCCACCGGGAAGGCCAGCGGACCGCCGCCAAATCGCGAGGCGCTGTTGTAGTCGCCGCCCACCGAGCCGGCGTCGAGCGCGACCGGCGTCACCCGTGCCACCAGCTTGCCATTGCCGGCGGCCATCTTGGCTTCTGCCACCACCTGCATTTCGGTGAGCTGGCTCATGCCAGAGTCGCCGTTGCGTCCACGCAGCGTGGGGCCGCCAGCAAAGGTGCTGCTGCGCTGCGCCTCGATCTCGCGCAGTTCTTCTTGCGCGGTCTTGGGCCCCACCGGATTCGCCTGCGAGTCGGCATCGGCCAGCCAGGGCGCGCGAGACTGCGCGCCGATCGGCTGGCGCGCTGGCGCGGCGGGCACGGGTGCCGCCGCGTAGCCGCCGGCCGGCGCCGCGTATTGCGCCCCTGGATACTGGGGAGCCGCCGCAGCCTGCGGGGCCGGATACGGTACGCCGGGCTGCTGGGCGGCCTGCGCGTTGCCCGGATAGGCCGGATAGGCCGGATAGGCCGGGGCCGGGTAAGCGGCATAGCCTTGATTGGGCTGCGTGGCCTGGTTAGCCGCCTTGGTGCCGCCGCGCGTGCTCTTGCCACGCGTGCCGGCGGTGCTGGAGGGGGCCTGCGCCGGGGCGGGCGCCTGCTGCGGATAGTAGGCTTGCGGCTGCTGGATCACGGGAGCCATCGGCTGCCCGCCGGCGGACACCGGCGCCGGGATATAGGGCTGCGAGGGCTGCCCGCCTGCATTCATCATCACCGGCGCCGGGATCATCGCGGGCTGGGGCGCCGCCACGGCACGGCTGGGGCCTGGCACAACCGGATAGGGCGCTTGCGAGCCGGGCGGCGGCAACTGCGAGCTATCGCGCTGGCCGGGCAATCCGACAAACGGGTTGGACGGCACGCGGTCAAAGCCCGCGCCACCCGGGCGTGCGGAGCCGCTCGAAGTGCCCAGCGCGTTCTCGGCGGCCACCGCCGCGCGGAAATAGTCCGCCGCGCGCGAGGTCTTGCCCTCGGCGCGGTAGAGCCGCCCGGCGGCGGTCAGCACCTTGGGCGAGTTGGGCGCCTGCGCCAGCGCCATCTGCAGCGTGCCTTCGGCCCAGCTGTATTCCTTGGCGGCGGTGGCGGTGCCGATGGCCGCCAGCATCAGGTCGAGGTTGCGCGGATCCTTCTCCAGCACGCTCTCGTACAGCGTCAGTGCCTTCTTGTTCTCGCCGGCCTGGGCGTACATGCGCGCCAGGCTGGCACGCACGGCGCCGTTGCCCGGACGCTCGGACAGCGCCGGCGCCAGCATGTCGTAGGCGGCCACCAGGTCGCCGCTCTCGGTCAGCGCGTCGGCCTGCCGCACGATATAGGCCACGCGCAGGTCGTCGTAGTCGCGGCGCTGCGATGCGCTCATGCTGGCGTTGGCGAGCTGGCGCAGCACGCCGGCCAGTTCCACGTCCTGTTTGGTCTTGAGCAGGATGGCCGCGTACTGCAGTTGCATGCCGACATCCGGGCGCACCGTGCGGCTCATCACGTTGCGCATCAGCGACAGCGCGCGCGCCTCGTCGCCGGCATCGGCGTAGGCCAGCGCCAGCGCGCCAAGCTGGTCTGCGTCCTGCTGGGCGTAGCGCTCGGTCTGTTGCAGCACGCCAAGCGCGGCGGCTTGCTGGCCGGCGGCGGCGAGTCCGCTGGCGCGGTCGGCTTCGGCGTGCACCCACAGGCGACGCTGCAGGGTGCCCATGTCACGGGTGCGGTTCTGCGGGGGAATACGCTCCAGCGCGTCCAGCCCGCTTTGCCAGTCGCCGGTTTCGGCGGACAGCAGCGCGCTGGCGTACAGCGCGTCAGGCATATTGGGATTGGACAGCAGCAAGCCGTCCATGACGCTGCGCGCCTGCTCCTTCAAACCCATCGCGGCATAGGCGCGCGCCACGTCCAGCCGTACCCACGGGTTGGTGGGATCGGCCGCCATGGCATCTTCCAGCGCGCGGCGGGCGCCGGCGGTATCGCCGCGCTGCAGCGCGGCGCGCGCCTGGCCGCGCGCTTCTTCCGCGCGCAGCTTGCCCAGCGAGCCAACCTTGTCCTGCTGGGCCGGCGTCAGGTTCTGCACGATGGCGAGCGCTTCGGCGCTCTTGTTCTGCGCCGCCAGCACGCCGACCAGGCCGCGCGTGGCATCGGGATTGTCGGGCTGTTGCTTGAGCACCCGCCGGTAAGCCGCTTCGGCCTGGGCGTACTGGCCCTCCTCGGCCATCACGTCGGCCAGCGCCACCTGCGCCGAAGGCTCGCGCGGGTCGAGCCTGATCGCGCGCTCCAGCAGGCTGCGTGCCTCGACGCGATTGCCCGCGCTGCGCGCGGCGCTTGCCTGTTCGGACAGCAGCCAGTACGTGGCGCTGTTCTGCGCGCTGCGGTAGCGCCCGCCCGCGCCATGCTTGGCAGCCTGGTCGAGAAAGTCCACGGCCTCGGCGAACTTCTCCTGCTTGAGCCGCAGCACGCCCATGCCGCCGAGGGCATCGGCGTCGCCGGGGTGTTGGGCCAGCGCGGCCTGGAAGCGTTCGCCGGCGCGCTCGAGGTCGCCGGCATCCATCGCGTCGAAGCCCTGCTGCACGATCTGGCGCACCGGGTTGCTGGCGGCGCCGGCGACCTGCGTGGCCTGCTGCTGTTGCTGCTGACCCTTGATCGCATCGAGCTTGGCGCGGATGGTGGCATCGTCGGGATGGCTTGCCAGCCATGCCTGGTACATCGGCGCGTCGGCCGGGCGGCCGCCCAGCCAGGTCAGTGCCCGGCGCCAGCTCTCGCTGGCCGCGGCCGCTACGTCGCTGCTCTTCGAGAGCGCTTCAAGCTGGCGGATACCGTCGCGCCGGGTGGATTCGCGATAGGTCAGGTGTTGCGCCAGCGCGAGCTGGGCACGGTTGTCGGAAGGATTGGCGCGCGCCAGTTGCTCGAGGCCCTTGCGCGCCTCTTCCCAGCCTTGCGCGGTGCCGCCCAGCGTCTGGTAGTACTCCAGCGCCAGGTTGCCTTGCGGTACCGCGCCGCCCGCGGCCTGCTGGTAGCGCTTGACCGCTTCCTCGCTTTGGCCGCTGCGCGCCAGCTGGCGCGCCTGCTCGACCTGCCTGGTCTCGCCGCCGCTGCTGATCACCTGCGTCAGGCGCGCCACCAGCGGTGAGTTGGGCTGCGCCTTCTTCAGGCGCTCAAGGTAGGTGCGCGCACCGTCGGCGCGGCCCGCTTCGGTTTCGGCCACACCCATGCCGTACAGGGCTTCGGGCTGGTTCGGGTTAAGCCGCAGGATTTTCTGCCATGCTTCGGCGGCGCGATCGCTGCGCCCACGTTCCTGCCAGTACTTGCCCTGGTCCACCAGCAGCTTGACCGGGTCCTCCTGCGCGGTGGCTGCCGCGGCAAATACCGTCAGCAGGCTCAGCACCAGCGTCTTGGCGCGCAGGCCCCTGGCCCGCGCGGCGTCGCCGGAATTTGCCAGTCCGTGCGTCGCCCTGGATGCGGTCGCGCCTCCGGTCATGGCCGGGCGCTTGCGGTTCGACATGTCTTCTCCCACTCCAGCTCCAGTTGCCCCGAAGGCGCGAACCGGAAGCGGCCTTCGGCAAAGCCGAGGCCAAATAATCCCAATACGGTGTCGTAATACATGGCGGCGGGCTTGCCTTGCGCGGCATCGAGCATCGACTCGGCGCGCGTGCGTTGCACCGCTGCGGCCGGCGATCCCGCGGCCTGCAGGAAAGGCACCAGCGCGGCGGAGAAACCTGTCGGCCCTTCGCCTTCCAGCACGCCGCTGTCGGCGTGCATGCGCTCGGGCGGCGCGGCGCGCCCGGCCATGCGCTGCGCCTGCGGCGCCAGCGCCTTCATCAGCACGCGCCCGGCGGCGTCGCCGCGCGGCGTCATGCCGGCCCAGAGATAGACACGGATGGCATCGTAGCTGCTGACGTCGCCCTTGTCGGGGTCGGCAACAAAACCGCTGCCGGCATTGTCGCTGCGATAGGCCGACCAGTCCGGCACGATGCCCTGCCGGGCCACCGCCTCAACCAGCCTGCCAGTCTGCGTGGCCAGCGTGCCCCAGGGGCCGGCCGGCTCCGCGGCGGCCAGGCGGCGCAGCAGCGGGACGGGCAGGTAGCTGGCATTGAGGCGCCATTGGCGCGGGCCATCGGCCTTGCCTTGTGCGAAGCCCTGCGGCCCCGGCAACAGCATGGTGCCGAAGCCCGGCAGCGACACGACTTCGTGCTGCGCCGCCAGCTTGAGCAGCGCGCGCGCCGATTCGGCATAGCGCGGCTGGCGCCACAAGCGGGCAGCCTCGAGCAGGGCGAAGGCGAACCACAGGTCGGCGTCGGAGGCCGGATTGGCATCGATCACGCCCCACGAGCCGTCGGCGCGGTGGCCCCATTGCCAGGCGGGCAGCTTGTCCTGCAGGCTGCCCGCGCCCAGGTTGGCAATGCTCCACTGCCAGAGCCGGTCGAAGGTGGCGCGGTCGTTGGCCACCAGCGCGAACACCATGCCGTAGGACTGGCCCTCGGAGGTGCTTTGCTGCTCCTTGGTGGAAGGATCGACCACGCGCCCATCGGCCTGCACGAACCGCGACAGGAACTGCTGGTATAGCGGCCAGGCGCAGGCGGCGGGCGCGGCAGGCCTGGGCGTCGCCGCCCCTGCAAGCGCGGGCCAGCCGCCCAGTGCCGCCAGCGCGCCCAGCCCGGGCAGGCCAGCCAGCCAGCGGCGGCGCGGTTGATTCACGCGCAGTTGGTTCACGCTCACTTGTCTTCTCCCCGCTTGCGGCGGGCCGCGCGTGCCCGCAGCGACAGGAAGAGCAAGGCGGCCAGCAGCAGCGCGGACCCGCCGATCATCAGCACCATGGCCAGAGGCCGCTGCGAGAGCCACCACTGCACATAGGTCCAGGGCGGCAGCTTGCCCACGTAGTAGTTCTGCTGGGCCGCCAGGCTGTCGATCTCCTTGCCGCGCACCAGGGCCAGGCTGCCCTGCACGTTGGCGACCTGGTCGGGATCGAGCAGTACCTCCGTCATCGCCAGCAAGCCTTGCGGCGCGTTGCTGGTGACCGCGACCACGCTGCGCCCGGACGCCAGCGGCGACTCGAAGGCGCTGAGCGCGGCGTCGGTGCTGGCGCTGCTGATCGACATCCGTGCTTCCAGCGAACGGTTGCGCGTGCCGTCCGCGCCGTTCCACCAGCCTGCTACGGTCGAGACAATATCCGTCAGCGAGAAGCGCTTTTCATTGCCCCCCAGCGACACCGGCATGCGCTCGGCCCACTGCGTGAACAGCGGCTGGCTCTGCGTAGTGCCGATCACCAGCAGATCGCGCGCGGACTGCTTGTCGACCTGCGCCGCTACGCTCACGGCCACGCCGGTAGCGGGATAGCCGGTGGACTCACCCATGCGCCCCATCAGCGTGAGATAGGTCGAATAGTCCTCGGCGGCCGGATTGTCCGGCAGAATCACCGCGGTCTCGGACAGATCGGCCATCCGCGTGAACGGGAAGCCGCTGTTGCCGAACACCGCCAGGTCGGGCAGCGCGATAAAGTGCGGCAGTCCGGAGATGTTGAGGGTCGAATCCGGATCGATGGCGCCCTTGACGTTGTCGAGCAGCACGTCCTTGCAGGCACCCTGCTTGAGATAGTCGTAATAGAAGTGGAACTGCAACTGCGAGTGCGCGGGCAGCATGAACAGCGGCAGGTCGATGTGTTCGCTGACCGGCACCGAGCCATCCGGCAGCACCTTGGCCAGCAACTGGCTGGCGCGGCCATCCTGGTTCTTCACCGAGCGTAGCGGATAGGCACGCAGGAACTGGTTGCTGACGTTGATATTGAGCGTGGACTTATCCACCACCGGGCGCGGCGTATAGCGGTACTTCAGGTCGATCGGGATGCCCTTGGTGCGCCAGCCGAACAGGTCGGGCGGCAGGCGGAAATTCACGCGCACAAGGTCGGGGTTGTAGCCCGAGACGTTGAGGTCGCGCACTTCGGCGAGTTCGCCGAAACGCACCGGCCGGTCGCTGCGGATCCAGTTCGGCGCGTCGTAGGGCACGCGCGGCGCCACGTCTTCGAGCTTGTTGATGGTGGCACTCTGCCCCGACAGCGCGCGGGCGCCGAGCGTGAGCGCTCGCGCCGCGGTCTTCAGCTCGGCGCTGTCGCGCCCCATCACCAGCAGCAGCTTGGCGTTGGCATCGCCCGGATTGGGCACCACCGCGATCGACGGCCCGTTGATGGCGGGCACCTGCACGCCCGCTGGCTTTTCCTCGTTGGTAGCGAACACCACCGCATTGCCTTTGGCCGGCACCTGGTTCAGCGTGGCGGCAAACGATGCGCCGCGATAGCCGGCCAGCGCACCGAACCACGACGAGACGGTTCCCGCCGCTTCCAGCGTGGCCAGCGACGGCGCGCCGGCGAATACGAAGGGCAGCCTGAGGCGGCCGACGTCGCGGCGATCGAAGAACGGCAGCGGCAGCAGCGACAGCTCGTTGGCCAGTGCCAGCGGCGTCAGCGTGAGTTCCAGCACGCTGCTATTGCCGACGGTGGCCCACAGGCTGGAGTGGAAAGGATCCTCGCAGTCGGTGGTGTAGTGGCCGATCAGTTGCAGGTTGAGGCGGTTGAACTCGGAGATCAGCCGCGGATCGATCGGCACCTCGCGCTCCAGGCTGGTGCCAGCGGTCTCCTTGGGCACCGGTACGGTACCGGCGACCTCGCCGTTGACCATCACGTTGATATGCGACAGCGCCGGTATCAGCGCGGGCGAATAGGTGTATCGCAACTTGAGCCGGGCCGAGGTCACGATCTCGTCGGCGCGGACCGAGAACGGCACGCCATTGATGGCGTCCACGCCGCGCAACTGGAAAGGCGCGGTGGCGCCCAGTTGCTTGAGCGTGAGCTGGAGGGTGCGCGCGCCGCCGCGGGGCGCGCCCGTGGCGGCCTGCGCGGCGCTGGCGGCAGGCGCCTGCGCCGCTACGGCGTCACGTGTGGCATCGGGCACGCCGGCGCGCTGGGCGCCAGCCGGGTTGACCGTCAGCATGGCGAGCGCGAGCAGCGCACCCAGGCGGGTCAATGCTGGCAAGCGCGCGGGTGGCCTTGTGGACAAACGTGCGGGCAGGCGTGGTGTCTTGGTCAAACGCATTCTCTTCTTTCTTGCCAGTGGTCCGGTGCGTGGTCAGATCGCCGCTCCCCATGGGGCGGGGAAGCGGCACGTGGGCCGCTCAGGCCAATCAGTTTGCGGAGGCGCCAGGTTCGGGCCGACGCAGCAGGCGGCGCATTTCTCGGCCCAGGTGGAACATCACATTATGGAAACCGAGCAGGCCGATGCGCAGGATCTGGCCGGCGGCCAGCCCCGGCGCATCCACACGCTTGCGGCCCCAGGAATCGATCCACGCGTCGGCACGCGCGAAGGTGCATTGCACGAAGGCCAGTTCCTCGCGCGGACTCATCTCCGCCAGTTCCAGGCCAGTGTGCGTCTCGCCCTGGAACACCACCTTGGCGGGGAATATGTGTTCGTCGTCCTGCAGGTAAAGCGATATCTGCACCGGCTCGCCCACGGTGGCCTTCATGCCCGGCGGCAGCCGCATGCCGATGCCGCCTTCGGCAAAGTCGATGGTTTCGCACACCAGCGCGCGGCCATCGGCGAAATGGAGCGTGGCGGGCAGCTTCATCGCAACCCGGTGCGCCACGCGGATCTGGCGCGTCTCGCTGGCGACAGCGATGGAGGCACCAAGGATGATCAGGTTGTAGAACGTCCAGATCAGGTTGAGCACGACCGTGGTGGCCTCGAACTGATTCCACAGGAACAGCCGCAGGAAACCCACCACCACGCCCAGCAGGTTGAACAGCAGCAGCACCAGGTAGGGCCGTGATATCACCCAGTCGAAGTAGGCTTCCTCGATCACCCCGCCCTTCGGCGTCACGTTGAACTTGCCGGCCGCGGGGTTGACGAAGGCCACCAGCACGGGACGCATGATGTACCAGGCCAGCACGGATTCGTAGACCTCGTTCCAGAACGAATGCCGGAACTTGCCCTGGATGCGCGAGTTGGTCATGTTCGCGTGCAACAGGTGGGGCAGCGCAAAGATCGCGATGGTCAGCGCCGAGGCCTGGATCACGTGGGCGCCGAACAGCAGGTAGGCCAGCGGCGCGGTCAGGAACACCAGCCGCGGCAGGCCGTAGAAGAAGTGCAGCATGGCGTTCAGGTAGCACAGCCGCTGCGGCAGCGACAGCCCGGGCCCGAACAGCGGATTGTCGACCCGGCAGATCTGCGCCATCCCGCGCGCCCAGCGGATGCGCTGGCCCACGTGGCCGGACAGGCTCTCCGTGGCCAGCCCCGCGGCCTGAGGGATCGCCAGGTAGGCGGTACCGTAGCCCTTGCGGTGCAGCTTGAGCGCGGTGTGGGCGTCCTCGGTCACGGTTTCCACTGCGATGCCGCCCACTTCCAGCAGCGGCGCGCGGCGGATGATGGCGCACGAACCGCAGAAGAAGGTGGCGTCCCACAGGTCGTTGCCGTCCTGCACCAGGCCATAGAACAGCTCGCCCTCGTTAGGCACCTCCTGGAAGGTGTGCAGGTTCTTCTCGAACGGATCGGGCGAGAAGAAATAGTGCGGCGTCTGCAGCATGGCCAGCTTGCGGTCCTTGATGAACCAGCCCATGCAGATCTGCAGGAAGGACCGCGTGGGAATGTGGTCGCAATCGAAGATCGCCACATACTCGCCGTGCGTGCTCTTGAGCGCTTCGTTGATATTGCCGGCCTTGGCGTGGCGGTTGTGGTTGCGCGTGATGTGGGTGACGCCGACCTTCTCGCAAAATTCGCGGAATTCATCGCGCCGTCCGTCGTCCAGCACGTAGACGTTGATCTTGTCTCGCGGCCAGTCCAGCGACATGGCAGCGAACACCGTCGGCTTCACCACCGACAGCGGTTCGTTGTAGGTGGGGATGAAGATATCCACGGTGGGCCAGCTGGCGACGTCCGCAGGCATCGGAACCGGGCGGCGCTTGAGCGGCCAGGCGGTCTGGAAGTAGCCCAGCATCAGCACCACGAAAGCGTAAAGCTCGGCCAGCACCAGGCCGATGCCGAAGGCGGCGTCGAACCAGCCACCCAGCCCCACGGTTTCGGTCAGCCGCCAGTACATATAGCGGCTGGAAGCCGCGATCGACAGCACCACCATCATCAGGGTGGCAAGGTGCCCCTTGACCTTGTTCAGCCACACCGCCAGCGCGAAGCACACCGCGGCAAACCCGACCTGCTGCCAGAAATCCAGCGGCACGGTGACCACCAGCGCAAACATGGCCAGGCCGCACAGCAGCGCAAACCACCGCGCAGGGGCACTGTCCCACAAGGGAAGCTCGACGAAAGTCGTGCCGAACCGCTGCAATAGGGACGACAGCCCGTTGGGCTTGTCCTGGTCCTGGTTCTGGTCCTTGCCTTTCGCCCGCGCGCTCTTGGGCGCGGCAGTGGCTATTGCCTTGGCTGGCTTCACGCGGCTTCTCCGTGGGCGGCCAACGCTTTCCGTATCCACGCAGCGCAGCGCTGCAGGTCGTGCGTGGCCTGGCTGTGAGGGTTGTATTCGAGCACGCTGCGATCGTAGGCAAGCGCCTCGGCCACGGCCAGGTCCTGGTGGATCACGCCCAGCACGCGCTCGCCGAGCTGGGCGCGCAGCACCTGCACCACGTCCTTGCCGAGCTGGCGGCTCACGTCGACCTGGTTGATCACCAGCACGTGGCCCAGGAAATCCGGCCGGCCCTCGCAATAGGTGCGGATCAGGTCTTCCATCAGGGGCAGCGTGGCGTAGGACGCCGCATCCGGCAGCGACACCATCACGCACAGCCGCGCACACGACAGCACCTGTCGCATGTAAGGCGACGGACCGGGCGGCGTATCGATCACGACCACGTCATCGCGACCCAGGCCCAGCGCGGCAAGCTCGGTGCGCAGCCAGCCCGGGTGGGTGGCCAGGTGCGCTTCAAACGCGGAGCGGTCCGCCTCGTTCAGCGCGCCGAACGGCACCACCAGCACGCGCGAACGGCCTTTGTACATGCTCTGCTGCCAGGCTTCGCCAGCCAGGGTCGCCCGCGCATGGCCCGCGACCTCCTGTGGCGGCATGCCGAAGTGCAGGCGCAGGGCATTCTGCGGATCCAGGTCGACGGCAAGCACATTCTCGCCGGCAACGGCAAGCGCTTCGGCCAGGTTGGCCGACAACGTGGTCTTGCCCACGCCGCCCTTGGCCGAAACTACAGCAATGATCTTCACGAGCGATTCAGCCGATCAAGAAAGGAGCGGCGCGCCGGCGCGCGCTCGCTGGTTGCGCCTGGTTCCTTGCGGCCTTCAAGCCGCGCGAATACCTTGTTCAGTTCCGTGCCGGTGCCGGGGGCGTGGTTCGGATCCACCGGCGCCCACAAGCTGCTTTGCTGCGGTGCGGGAATCGCGGGGCCTGACACCGCTGCCGGTGCGGCAGGGATTGCCTGCGCCGGCGCGGCAGGCGTGAGCGGCCTCGCGGCCGGCGCCAGAGGCGCCATGCCTTCCGGCGTGCGGAATCGGGGCTCCATCCCGGAGACTGCCGTGTTCACGGCCGAAGGCGCTTCATGCCCCACATTTTCGCGGACCGGCCCCGCGGCCGGCCGCGGCTCGCTGGCGGGCACCGCGGCCCGCCACAGTGGCGCGGGCGATGCGGCCGGCTCCGCTGCCGGGCGGGCAAATTCATGCCCGGGCGGCATCGCGGGCTGGACTGCCGGCACCACGGCGGCGCGGTCGACGCGCATAGCCGACAGCAGCGGCCAGCGCTCGCGCGCTTGCGCCGCGGCGTCTTCGCGCACAATCTCTTTGTACGTCTCCGTCCTGCCGCCGAAGCGTTGGAACAGCTTGGACAAATCGTCGGATTGACTCATGGCATCTCACTCACGCAAGGATGGAGGGCGGTGCGCCGGGGCGGACCTGCGGCAAACCACCGCAGCACCTCAACGCCCAAACCGGAATTCAACGCATCCGGTGGGATCAATCGGCGTACTCTGGCTGACCCGCAGGGCCTCGGACGAGCCAAGCATACGAAACCAGTGTTGGTACGCCCCCTCCAGGAACGCCGGTGACCAGTCGTCGGCAGCGTCTCCGAGCGCCGCCTTCAGCGGTGCGCAGTAGTGCCGGATCACCAGGGCGCCGCCAGCATCCTCGATGCTGGTCCAGCCCCAGTCCACGTCCAGCCAGATTTGGGCAATGGCCCGTTCCAGTTCGGCGAGCGTGGCGCACTCGCCCGGGTCGAATCGTTGAGCAAAACGCGCACCGACGCGCCACATGACGGCGCGCAGGCTCGCCGGATCCATGCTTTCCGCCAGTTCCTCGCCCAACGCTGACAAGACGTCACGCCATTGCGATGAGCAATGGCGCTCAGTCAAATACTGAAGAATCGCTTGATTCACCCCGAGTTCCTGTTTTAAATACTCACCGAAAATATATTTATTGTTGAAGCCCATTTTGTTACCGCCCGGGCTTATCCGCAAATGCTTCGTGCGCAACAATAGTCCGTCGGCCGGCCATGTTTCATCCGTGCAACATGCAGCTCCGTGAGCTCGCAAAAAAAGATGCCCTACGATCACACCATGCAGGTTGAAATGTGTTATCAGCCACTCCGCCCCAACAGACTGGCCGGCCGGGGCGGACGGGCGTCGACAGACTGACAGCTTCCGGCTTCGGCGTGAACCCTCCCCCTCCACAAGCGGGGATATGCGACAGCTTTCGCCGCGCCGGCCCGCGACGCAGGCCGGCAGGTCCGGGGCGCAACGCGAGTTGTCCCGACATTTAGCGTTTGCATGGAATTTATGCTTGTTTCTATAAAACAAGGAGCGAAATAAGCGGCTCCCTTGTGTATTTTTTCCCCGCATACGGGGATTGACATTCATGCCTGCGGACAACGAACCGCGGCGGCGCGGCGTATTCTAAAGGCCTGAGCCCGCAACCCGCCGCTGCGGCCAGGACGCATTGCACTTCCAGCCGGCGCGGCAAAGCCAGGATCTTTTTCGGAGCCGTCCGCCGACCGAACAGGAGAATGCCATGTCCGAGCGCAAGCCAGCCGCCACCCGGATCGAAAAGGACAGCCTTGGCGACGTGCCGGTGCCGGCCGGGCACCTGTGGGGGGCGCAGACCGAGCGTTCGCGCCAGAACTTCCGCATCGGCACCGAGAAAATGCCGCCGGCGCTGATCGAAGCTTTTGCCATCCTCAAGCTCTGCGCGGCCCGCGCCAACCGCGAACTGGGCGTGCTCAAGCCCGAACTGGCCCATGCCATCGAACAGGCGGCGCAGGAGGTCATCGCCGGCAAATGGCCGGACGAATTCCCGCTCTCGGTCTGGCAGACGGGTTCCGGCACCCAGACCAACATGAACCTGAACGAGGTGATTGCCAACCGTGCGATCCAGCTGCTCGGCGGCGAGCCGGGCTCAAGGAAGCCGGTGCATCCCAACGATCACGTCAACGCCAGCCAGTCTTCCAACGACAGCTTTCCCACCGCGATGCATATCGCCGCCGCCCGCACGATCCAGTTGCTGTTGCTGCCTGCGCTGGAGACCTTGCGGCAGGCTTTCGGGCGCAAGGTGGACGCCTTCGCCGACATCGTCAAAGTGGGCCGCACGCACTTGCAGGACGCCGTGCCGCTGACGCTCGGCCAGGAATTCTCCGGCTACGAGGCCCAGGTGGGCGATGCCCAGTCGCGCCTGCAGCATGCCATGCTGCGCGCCATGCCGGTGCCCCAGGGCGGCACGGCGGTGGGCACCGGACTCAATGCGCCGCATGGCTTTGCCGCCGTGTTCGCGCGCGCGCTGGCCGACTTCACCGGCCTGCCGTTCGAGCCCGCGCCCAACCGGTACGCGTTGCAGGCCTCGCACGATGCGCTGGCCGACCTGTCGGGCGCGCTCAACACCACGGCGTCGTCCTTCCTGAAGATCGCGCGCGATTTCATGCTGCTCGGGTCCGGCCCGCGCGCCGGTCTTGCCGAACTGGTGCTGCCGGCCAACGAACCGGGCTCCTCGATCATGCCGGGGAAGGTCAACCCGACCCAGGCCGAAGCGCTGGCCATGGTGTGCTGCCGGGTGATCGGCAACCATACCGCCATCACGCTGGCCAACGGGCTTGGCACGCTGGAGCTCAACGCCTACAAACCGGTGATTGCGTACAGCCTGCTGCAATCGGTCACGTTGCTGGCCGACGCCACCGCGAGCTTTGCCACGCACATGGTGGAAGGCGTGGAACCGGATCGCGAGCGCATCGCCGAACTGCTGGCGCGCTCGCTGATGCCAGTAACCGCGCTCAATCCGCACATCGGCTACGACCGCGCCGCCGAGATTGCCAGCCTGGCGGTCAGGCGGAACCTGTCGCTGCGCGAGGCGGCACTGGCGTCGGGCCATGTTACCGAGGCCCAGTTCGACGCATGGATAGACCTGAGCGGGATGACGCAGGAAACCTGAGGTGCCGCGCCGCCCATGCGCCCCGTCCGGTGCAAAGTGCCCGGCTATCGTGGCGAAATCAGGCCGGCCCGCCGGCTCAGCGCTGCCCCATTTCGCACACGGCGCAGACGGCCACGGCAGCGCCACAGGTGAACACCAGCATCACCAGGACCACCAGGGCGTCGACAAAGCTCATGCTGCCTGGCGAACCCACGCCGACCAGCCGCCAGCAGATCCAGGCAATCCAGCCCAGCGCCGCGAGGGCACTGCAGACCGCCACGGCCACGCCGGCCCGGTGCGTCAGCCGGCGCCAGGTGGCGGCGGGCACGCGACTGCTTTCACTCTCGTTTTGGTTTTGGTTTTCGCTTTCGTGATGGGATATGACGGTCTGCATCCGGAGTCTCCTTAGCCAAACCTGCCGCCTGGATAAACCATGCCTGGACCGGCATCACATGGGCCTGAGAGGAACCCCGCGCGGCAGGTAGCGCGCCGGGCCTTGAGGACACATTGGCCGATACGCCTGGGGTACCGTCCGAGGGGAAGTATGGTTCGGCGAATGCCGAGCCGCCATAGGTAACTGTCTGACACAGCCGCACGATCCGGTCCGGCGTGCCGGGATGCAAAAGCGTACCCGTTTCTGCGCGCCTGCAAACGCGCCCGCAAGCGCCGGAAAAGCGTCTTGCCGACGGTCGGCGCGCCGGTCCGGCCAGGCCTACTTGCCCGCCGCCTTCTGGCGATAGCGTGCGAGTTCGGCGCCCAGCCAGGGGCCGCTCTCCACCGGCTGCGCCTGGCCGCACTTCACCAGGTAGGGCTTGCCGCTGACGCTGCTCTTGCTAGCCCCCAGCTCGATGAAGCGTTCGCTAGTGGTGACGGCGCCCTTGTCGGCGAGGTAGTCGTATTTCTTCTTCAGGTGAGCGGCCGCGTCTGGCGCGGAATACCAGCTGCCGTTGCGGTTGAACTGGCAATTCGAGCCGGCGAGATAGGAGAACAGGTGGCTCACCTCGGCCTGCGTCGCAGGGGACGGCGCGGCCGCCGCTGCGGGGGCGGCCGGGATCGCCATAGCAGTGGCTAACAACAAGGCAGACAGGAAGGCAGGTTTCATTGGGGGACCAGGAAGTCGCATCCGCCGCATTAGAACGGCATTCCTCAATCACTTCAAGTCATGCCGGGCCGTCCCGGCGGCAAAGCGTACCCGTTTCTGCGTGCGTTCGGCGCCTCGGTGCGAGGCTCAGCCGATGGCGCCGCCGCCATCCACCAGCACCGTCGAACCCGTCGCAAACCCCGTACCGGCCAGGTAGAGGATGGCCTGCGCCACATCCTCGGGCTTGCCGATGCGCTGCGCCGGCAGGCGCGCGGCCACGCTCTCGTACATGGCCTGGCGCGCCGCGCCGTCGAGCTTGTCCCACAACGGCGTGGCGATCAGGCCCGGAGACACGGTATTGACGCGCACCGGCGACAACTCCAGCGCCAGCCCGCGGCCCAGCGCGTCCAGCGCGGCATTGATCGCACCCTGCAGCACCGAGGCCTTGCTCGGGCGCACGCCCAGGAAACCGGACACCATCGTCAGCGAGCCCCGCGCGCGAATCGGCACTGCGCGCGCCACGCGGTAGGCGCCCCAAAACTTGCTGTCCATCGCGGCATAAGCGTCGGCCAGCGGCAACTGGCGCACCGGGCCGGTCGGCGTTTGCGCGGCGGAGATCACCACGTGGTCCCACGGTTCGGCGGTGCTCATGAATTGCGCCACGCTGGCGTCGTCGGTGATGTCCAGCGTGGCGCCCGTCACCGTGCCTGCGCTGCCAGCCAGGCCCCGCACGGCGGCATCGACCTTGTCCCGCGAGCGCGAGGCAATGGTGACGTTCGCGCCGCGGGCGGCAAAAGCGGTGGCCGTGGCCAGGCCGATGCCGGAACTGCCGCCAACCACCAGCACCCTGGCATCCTCGAAATCGGGGAACATGGCAAGACTCCTTTAATCGTCAACCGATGAGGGAGAAGGGAAGGCCTCCTCCGTTCCGGTCATTATGATCATGCGGCGCCGTCCGATCATCCACCCTGGATTGGAAGCACTCTTGGCGGAAATTTGATAATCGGCCCCCATCCGCCCCGCGCCGGCAAGCCTGGCGCAGCGCCGCTACAATGCCGCGGTGCAGCTTAGGCCCCGCCCCTGGAGCCAGCCGCCCTCTTTCCGCCCGTCGCCGGCGGTCCCAGAACATCCCGCCCAACATGAAGCCGCTCCTGCTCGTCCTCAGCCACGTCAGCACCGAACACCTTTCCTGGATTGCCGAACAATACGAGGTACGCTACGCGCCCGACAGCGCCAGCCGCACCACCCAGATCAAGGAGGCCGGCGCCAGCGTACGCGCGGTGCTGACGATCGGCTCGGCGGGCCTCACCGCCGCCGAAATCGACGCCATGCCCGCGCTGGAGTTGGTGTGCGCGCTGGGCGCCGGCTACGAGAACATCGCCGTGGCCCATGCGCGGGCGCGCGGCATCACGGTCGCCAACGGCGCCGGCACCAACGACAGCTGCGTGGCGGACCACGCCATGGCGCTGCTGCTGGCCAGCGTGCGCGCCATACCGGTGCTGGACCAGGCCACCCGCGCCGGCAAGTGGCGCACCGCGTTGCCGCTGCGCCCCAATGTGTCGGGCAAGCGCCTGGGCATCCTTGGCCTGGGCACCATCGGGCGGCGCATCGCGCAGCGCGGGCTGGGCTTCGACCTGGAAGTGGGCTATCACAACCGCACGCCGCGCGGCGATGCGCCGTTCCGCTATTTCGATACGCCTGGCGCGCTGGCCGAATGGGCCGACTACCTGGTGATCGCAACGCCCGGCGGCTCCGGCACCCGGCACCTGGTCGACGCCGGGGTGCTGGCCCGGCTTGGCCCGGGCGGCTTCGTGGTCAATATCGCGCGCGGCAGCGTGCTCGACACCGCGGCACTGGCCGACGCCCTGCGCGCAGGCAAGCTCGGCGGCGCCGGGCTCGACGTGTACGAGACCGAGCCCGAGCCGCCGGCCGAATTGTTCGACTGCCCCAATGTGGTCCTGACCCCGCACATGGCGGGCTGGTCGCCGCAAGCCATCGCGGCATCGGTGCGGCAGTTCCTGGAGAACAGCCGGCTGCACTTTGCCGGGGAGCCGGTGCTCACGCCGGTAGGCTGATACGGGAGGCGGCGCGATTCAGCCCGCGGGAAATTCGACCCGTACGCGCAGCCCCGGCGCCGCGTCTTCCAGCGCGACGCGCGCGCCGTGCGATTGCGCGATCTCCGCCACAATGGCCAGACCCAGCCCGCTGCCTCCGGTGGGGGCTTCCGGCACACGGTAGAAGCGGTCGAACACGCGCGCGCGCTCGGCGGCCGGAATCCCCGGACCGTCATCGCGCACCACGAGTTGCACCGTGTCCGCGGCCGCGCCGGCCGCCACGGCCTTCACGCGGCAGGCCTGCACATCGATCTTGCCGCCGGCCGGCACGTAGCGCAGCGCGTTGTCGACCAGGTTGGTCAGCAGGATGCGCAGCGCATCCGCATCGCCGCGCACGATAGCCGGCCCGGCATCCGCGCCGGCATCCAGCCCCAGGTCGATCTGGCGATCGAGCGCGGCCTGGGTCATCTCGGCCACCACGTCTTGCGCCAGCGCGCGCAGGTCCACCGGCTCATGCGGCGGCGCCGCGGCGCCTGGCTCCTGGCGCGCCAGCGTCAACAACTGGGCCACCAGATGCGTCAACCGCTCCAGCCCCTGACGCAGCTTGCGCACGGCCTCCTGGCGTGCCTCGGCCGTGTCGGCGCGCTCCACCAGCTGGGCTTGCAGTTGCAGCGCCGCAAGCGGCGTGCGCAGCGCGTGCGCGGCGTCGGCGACGAAGGCACGCTGGGTATCAATGGCGTGCGACAGCCGCGCCAGCAACTGGTTGAGCGCCTCGGTCAGGGGCGCTATCTCGTCGGGCATGCTGCTGACGGCCAGCGGCGCCAGAGCATTGATGTCGCGCTGTCGCACCCCGGCGGCGATCTCCCGCAAGGGCCGCAAGCCACGCCCCACGGCAAGCCAGACCACCCAGCCGATCAGCGGCAGCAGCAACAGCAACGGCGCCACAGTACGCAACGCCATGCGCGCGGCCACCTGGCTGCGCGCCGACATGGGCTGGGCGATCTGCACCACGGCAGGCCCGAGCTGCACGCTGTAGATGCGCCATTCGCCTTCGTCGGTCCTGACATTAGAGAAGCCCAGCTCGGCCCGCGGCGGCAGGGCCGGATGCGTGTGCGAGAGATAGAGGCTGCGCCCCGAGCCGTCCCAGATATGGATCACCACGTCCTCGTCCGCATGGAACAGGCTGCCGCCGGGCGGCTCCGGCGGCGTAAACAACGGCGTGACCGGATTGGCGAACTGGCTGGGCAGCGCGGCGGCTACCTGCTTCATCTGGTAATCGAACAGCGCATTGGCTTCTTGCCGGGCCTGGCCATAGATCAGCAAGGTGGCAATGGCAATGCCGGCCAGCAGGCCCAGCGCCAGCCACCACAGCAGGGTTCTCTGGATGGAACGCATCAGCCCGCGCTCCCGGACGAAGACGGCGCGCCGTCCTCCAGCTTCGGCACCACATAGCCCACGCCGCGGATATTGCGGATCAGCGCCGCGCCGAATTTCTTGCGCAGCGCGTGGATGTAGACCTCCACCGTGTTGCTGCCCACTTCGTCGCCCCAGCCGTACAGGCGCTCTTCGAGCTGCGCCACCGACCACACCTTGCCGGGCCGCGCCAGCAGCGCGGACAGCAAGCCGAACTCGCGCGCCGACAAGCGCACCGGCTCGCCGTCGAGCGTGACTTCGCGGGTGACGGGGTTGATCACGATGCCGCCATAGCGCAGCAGCGGCTCCGCGCGGCCTTCGGCGCGGCGCATCAGCGCATGCATGCGCGCGGCCAGTTCCTGCAGGTCGAAGGGCTTGACGAGGTAATCGTCGGCGCCGGCATTGAGGCCCGCGACGCGATCGGCCACCGCGTCGCGCGCGGTCAGGATCAGCACCGGCGTGTTCACGCCACGCGCGCGCAGCGCGGCCAGCACCTCCAGGCCGGAGCGGCGGGGCAGGCCGAGATCGAGCAGGATCAGCGCGTAGCAGGCTTCGCCGTCCGGTCCGCCCGACTGGGTGGCGGCGGCAAGGCCAGCCTCGCCATCCTGTACCCAGTCCACCGCGAAGCCTTCCTGGCGCAGCGCCAGCTTCACGCTATCGCCGATCATGGCGTCGTCTTCCACCAGCAGCACTCGCATTGTCAGTTCTTCCGGTTCAGGCTGGCCTGGTTGGATTGGATTGTGCGTCGGGGAGTCCGTGAGCCATCGCCTCGGCCAGCGCCTGCGCCAGTCCTGGCAGGGCCGGGAAGCCGGCGGTGATCACGTAAACCGGCAGGTTTTCCAGGTAGGCGCGCATGCGGCCCTTCGCGGCAAACCGCGCGTTGAAGGCAGACGCCCGCAGCGCGGGCACGAAGCGCGGCAGGATGCCGCCGCCCAGGTAGACGCCGCCGCGCGCGCCGAGCACTAGCGCAATATCGGCCGTCACGGACCCCAGCAGGCCGCAGAACACGGCGAGCGCGCGCTCGCAGACCGGGTCGTGCCGGTGGAGCGCGCCTTCCGTTACCTGCGCCGGTGCGAGCTGCCGCGCCAGGGGCGTACCCGTTTCTGCGTGCAGCGCGGCGTGTGTCAGCGACAGTCCCATGCCCGACAAAAGACGTTCCGCGGAGACGCGCCCGAAGGCCTGGTGGGCCGCGCGCCAGGCGGTCCATTCGTCTTCGGTCTCCGGCATCAGCTCGATATGCCCGCCCTCGCCGGCCAGCGCCACGGCCGGGCCCGAGCGCGCCGGCACCAGTCCGGACACACCCAGGCCGGTGCCGGGCCCGACCAGCGCGCGCGGCGCGCCGGCCACGGCGGTGCCCGGGCGCAATAGCGTCAGGTCCTGCTCGCCGAGGTGTTGCAGACCCAGCGCCAGCGCGGTGAAGTCGTTGATCGCGAGCAGCAGGTCGAAGCCGAGCGAGCGCTGCATCTCAGAAATGGAAAACGCCCAGGCGTGATTGGTCAGCTTGACGCGATCGCCGGTCACGGGATTGGCAAGGCCGACCGCCGCGTAGCGCGGCCTGGCGCTGCCGGGCGGCAGCCCGCCGAGGTAGTGCAGCATGGCAGCCTCAAGCGAGGGGAAATCCGCCACCTTGAGCGCGGTCACGGGGCCGATGCGCTGCGGCGCGGTCTCCAGCGCGAAGCGCACATTGGTGCCGCCGACATCGCCCAGCAAGCGCGGATAGCCTTGCATGGCGTCAGGCCGAGAAGACATCGGTGCCGTGGCGATGCCGGCTCAGCACCAGGCTGACGGGCAGCGCCGGCGTGGGCCCCTTGCAGGCGCTGGCGAACACGGCTGCCTTGGCCGGCCCCGCGAACGACAGGAAAACGCGGTCGGCCGCCAGCAACGCCGCCAGGTTCAGCGTGATGCGCGCGTGCGGCGCCTCGCGCGGATGCGTCACCAGGTAGCCCGGCTGCGTGTCGGCCAGCGCCTGCTGCAGTTCGGGGGCCTCGGGAAACAGCGAGGCGGTGTGGCCGTCCTCGCCCATGCCCAGCACCACCACGTCGGGCTGCCGCCAGGCCGCATTCAGGCGCGCCACCGCGCCCGCCGGATCGGCCACCTCGGCGGCATCGGCCACCAGCGGCACGAAGGCCGCCTTGCCCGCGGCCTCGCGCAGCAGGTGGCGGCGCACCAGCGCGCCATTGCTGTCGTCATGGTCCGGCGGCACCACGCGCTCGTCGACCAGCGTGACAGTGACCGCGTCCCAGCGGATCGTGCGGTGGCGCAGGCGCTCGAACAGCGGCACCGGCGAGCGGCCGCCCGATACCGCCAGCACCGCCCAGCCGTTTACGCCGATGGCAGTCTCCAGCGCGTGGGCCACCGAGATCGCCATCGCTTCGGCCAGGTCCGCCTCGGAAGTATGTTCGTAGCGTCGCATGGTTTCTCCTGTTCGAGTGATGGTTGGCAAGGCTTGCAAGAACCTGCAAACAAAGCCGCGGCTAGACCTCTTCGTGCCAGAGCGAGCCGTCGCGCGACATCAGCGCGGACGAAGCGGCCGGCCCCCAGGTGCCGGCGGTATACGGCTTGGGCGGCACGGTGCTGTCCGCCCAGGTATCGAGGATGGGTTCGACCCAGCGCCAGGCCTGCGCCTGCTCGTCGCGCCGCACGAACAAACCCAGCCGCCCGCGGATGACATCGAGCAGCAGGCGCTCGTAGGCGCCGGCGCGCCGCACCTTGAAGGAGTTGGCGAAGTCCAGGTCAAGCGAGGTCCCGGTGAGCGCCACGGTATCGCCGGGCTGCTTGACCAGGAAATACAGGCGAATGCTCTCCTCGGGCTGCAGCCGGATCACCAGCCGGTTCTGCGGCGACAGGGTCAGCGGACGCGGGAAGATCGCATGCGGCACATCGCGGAAGTGGATCACGATCTCCGCCACGCGCGACTGCATGCGCTTGCCGGTACGCAGGTAGAACGGCACGCCGGACCAGCGCCAGTTGGCGATCTCGGCCTTGATGGCGACGAAGGTCTCGGTATGGCTGTCGGGCGCGATGCCCTTCTCGTCCAGGTAGCCCACCACCGGCTTGCCGCCCACCGCGCCGGCGCGATACTGCCCGCGCACGGTCTTCTCGGCCACGTCCTGCGGCGTGATGGGCTTGAGTGCCTTGAGTATCTTGATCTTCTCGTCGCGGATGGCGTCTTCGGACAGGCTGGTGGGCGGCTCCATCGCCACCATGCACAGCAATTGCAGCAGGTGGTTCTGCACCATGTCGCGCAGCGCGCCGGTACTGTCGTAGAAGTCGCCGCGCGTTTCCACGCCAAGCTCCTCGGCGATGGTGATCTGCACGTCCTGCACCCATTCGCGGCGCCATAGCGGCTCGAACAGCGCATTGCCGAAGCGGATCGCCATCAGGTTCTGCACCGACTCCTTGCCGAGATAGTGGTCGATGCGATAGATCTGGTCTTCGGCGAAGAACCGCGCCACCGCCGAGTTGATCGCATCGGAAGAATGCAGGTCGTGCCCGAGCGGCTTCTCCAGCACGATGCGGACATTGGAATGATTGAGCCCCGTACGCGCCAGTTGCTCGCAGATGGGCACAAAGATGTGCGGGCCCGTGGCGAGATAGCACACCACCACTTCGGGCGCGCGCTGGAGGACCTTCTGCGCCAGCGCATCGAAGTGCGCCGGCTCGCGGGCATCCGCCTGCACGTAGCTGATGCGGGCCAGGAAACTGGCCCAGGTTTCCGGGGGCGCATGCTCAAGGCCGGGCCGCACGCTTTGCTCCAGCGAGCCGACATAGTCCTCGGTGGTCAGGGGATGGCTGCCGGTGGCAAGGATGCGCGCGTTCGGGTGCAGCAGACCCGCCCGGTGCGCATCGAACAGCGCCGGCAGCAGCTTGCGCCGCGCCAGGTCTCCGGTGCCGCCGAACAGCACCATGTCGAAATCGGGCATGCTCACCCTGTACTCCTTGTCTTGGCCAGCGTAGATGCGGCGCAAGCACCTGGCGGGGCCCGTGAGGTCCCGGCAACGCCAGTGCGCGTCACTTGACTGAGTGACACGATGTGCCGCATAAGTTCCGGCCAGTTTACGTGAGTCGCCGCCGCTTGGCGAGGCATGGTGCGCATACGCCTCCCGGCGGGCACCAGGCCGCGATCAGCCGTCCAGCAGCGTCACCCACAGGCCGCGCGCCTGTAACTGGTAGGCGCGGGTGGCCTCGATCAGGGCGCGGCGGGGCGCCGGGTCCATGATGGCCTCGGGCAGCAGCGGATCGCGCACGATGGCGCGGATGATGGCGCGGCCCACCAGCATGGTCTCGCGCGCGGCGGCGTCGGGCGCCATGCGCGCCAGCTTGGACTGGCTGCGCTCCAGCTGCGCCAGCGCGCGGCGGTAGGCCGATTGCAGCGCCGGCACGTCCCACAGTTGTTCCATGCGCGCTTCGGCATCGGCGTCGAACTCGCGGCCGACGAAGAGCAGGCTGGCACCGGCCATGCCCAGCCGGGTCAGCGCCGAGCGCGTCGCCACGGCGCCGCCGGCGAGATTGTCGGGGCGCACATTGATGCCGGCCGCCAGTGTGCGGAAGCCGCACAGCGCCAGCGCGCGCGCATGATGCCGCCACGCGGTCTTCTCGCTGCGCGCGACTGCGGCGTCCTGCACCACCAGCCAGTCGCCGGCCCAGTGTTCCAGCCGGCTTTCCTTTTCAAACCAGTGCTCGACCTCGTCATAGACCGGATTGCCCTCCGGCAGCACCGCGTAGCAGCCGCGCTCCGTCTTGACGATGCGGCCCTGGCGCTGCAGCCGCGTCAGCGCCACGCGCACGCTGGGCGTGCCGATGCCCATCACCTCGGCGCCGCGCGCCAGCGCCTGCACCGGCAGGGTTCGTTCCGGGTGGCCGAAGAGCAGGTCCAGCACCAGGTCGGTGGCGGAGGGCTCGCGGATCTCTATTTCATGCATGAGCGGCAGCGGGGGCAATAAGGGCGGCAAGAAGTGCAGTGTCGGCAGCGTGAACGGTGAAGGGTAAACCACAAATATTTCTTCTAATTCCACATATATATCATTCTATGAAATATTTTGGTATTTGGAAAAACACCTAACCAACACCCCATCGCCACTTGATAAGCACGTTAACAATCCCAGGCACCGAGGACGCGAGCATGGATATTAAGCCCAACCCGTATGTCAGGACCGAAAGCGACGGCCCGGTCTTCACCATCATTCTGGATCGCGCCGACAAGCGCAACGCCGTGGACGGTCCCATGGCGCTGGCGCTGCGCGAGTCCTTCGCGCACTTCGAGTCCGACCCGGCCCTGCGCGTGGCGGTGCTGTGGGGCGCGGGCAGCCATTTCTGCGGCGGTGCCGACCTGTCGGCGGTGGGCGACCCCGCACGGCGCCACGAACTCGATCCGCAAGGCGGCGGCGCGGGCCCGATGGGCCCGAGCCGGCTGGCCCTGTCCAAGCCGCTGATCGCGGCGGTCAGCGGCTATGCGGTGGCGGGCGGGCTGGAACTGGCGCTGCTGGCGGACTTGCGCGTGGCCGAGCGCGGCGCTGTCTTCGGCGTGTTCTGCCGGCGCTGGGGCGTGCCGCTGATCGACGGCGGCACGGTACGGCTGCCGCGCATCGTCGGCATGGGCCGCGCGCTCGACTTGATCCTCACCGGCCGCGCCGTGCCCGCCGAGGAAGCGCTGGCCATGGGACTGGCCAACCGCCTCGTAGAGCCGGGCCAGGCCCGCGCCGCCGCCGAAGCGCTGGCGCACGAACTGGCCGCCTTTCCCCAACGCTGCATGCTGACGGACCGCGCCTCCGCCTATGGGCAATGGGACCTGCCGCTGGCCGACGCCCTGCGAGCCGAAGGCGCCAGTGGCGCGCCGATCGTCTTCCAGGAAGGCATCCAGGGCGCCGCCCGCTTTGTCGGCGGCGCCGGGCGGCACGGCGATTTCACCGGCTGACACACGCACCGATACACGCGCGAATCCGGGATAAACGCAGCCCGGACGACCAAAGCGTACCCGTTTCTGCGTAAGCAATAAGACAGCCAGATGGCCCAGATCTCACTCGCGCGAGTTCCCCAACCTTCAATATCCGAGGACCAAAACAAGAGCGCAGCAACCAGACAACGATTCGGTGCAGCCGTGTGGAGCGCCCCCAAGGGCGGTCCACACCCCAGCGCGATGCGAAGCGAGCCGTCAAGGTTTACCAGGCCGTATGGGGCGTCCTCGTCGGCAGGCAAAAAGAGCGGAAAAGAGGGGGCCATGTCTGAGCATCGCCTTAAGGCGATGTGAGTTTGGCCCCCGGCCGCTCTTTTTGCC